>JBFHEJ010000026.1:0-13629 GCA_041584255.1 Lysobacterales bacterium | reverse complement strand
GTACGCGCCTTCGCTCAGTCCCGGGATGAACAGCTCCCAGACGCCGAATTGGGGATGGAACCGCATCGGGTGACAGCGTCCGTCCCAGGCGTTGAAGTCTCCCACCACGCTGACGCGCCCGGCATTGGGGGCCCACACCGCAAACAGCGTGCCGTCGATGCCGTCTACGGAAGCATGTCGC
Organism: Lysobacterales bacterium; assembly: GCA_041584255.1. Taxonomy (GTDB): domain Bacteria; phylum Pseudomonadota; class Gammaproteobacteria; order Xanthomonadales; family SZUA-36; genus JAUIBE01. The sequence goes on along the minus strand of JBFHEJ010000026.1, from coordinate 13,448 downwards.
GAACCCAGCAGCGCCTGGGCGCGATAGTTCCTGCCGGCCTGGAATGACTGCAGCCCGTCCGGATCGAGGCAAGTCTTGAAACTGTATGGGTCATGTGCGCTGTGCCGCTCACCCTGATCGTCCTCCCAGGTCAGCAGCGGGTGAGCCGGCAACTCCGACGTCTGGGGCTTGTGTTCGAACAGGTCGGTGCCCTGCACACGGTTCATGGGGGTCTGGTCATCACCGATCCACACCCGCCGAACACGGGGCATGAAGCAACGGTAAACTGCTCCCTTGCCCGACTTCTGCAAGCCGAGAAAGCCGAACGGGTCGCCGTGCCTGGCGCCGTCCAGTTTTTCGAGATCGTCAGGCATCAGGCTGGAGTTTGAACGCAATCAGGTAATCCCCCGCGCCAAACACGCCGCCGACGGCGATCACGACGTACTGTTCGCCGAATTCGAGTTGGTAACTCATCTGGGTGGCCCGGGCGCTCTGTGGCAAATCACTCCGCTACAGGAAGTCGCCGGGTCCAGGGCAATGACACGGCCCAGCCGTGTGCCGAGGAACATGACGCCATCGAAGACAATTGGCGTCGCCTGGAACGATGCCGGTTTCTTCGTCCTGAATTCCGGGCGGGTTTCGCCGGTGCGGTAGGTCCAGGCGGGCTCCAGGTCACGCACATTCCCGCGCGTGATCTGACTGGCCGGCAGATAGCGGGAGCCTTGGACGTCGCGGCCGTTTGCCGGCCAGTCGATTTCACCGGCATGCGAGCCGGGTCCGGTGAGGAGGTCCAGCATGAAGACGCTGAGGACCAGGGGCCATCGCGGCGCGGTTAATTCCATGGGGCGGTCCGATCGCTTAGGGAGAGAACCAGAATATAGCAGCCTGGCCAAGACGGTAGAATTGAACCATGGCAACGAGTGACAACAATCCGGTTCGATTGGTGCTGAGTACCTGCCCCGACGGGGACACGGCGCAGCAGTTTGCCCGCACTCTCGTGGATGCGCGTCTGGCCGCCTGCGTCAATATCCTGAGTGACATCGAGTCTGTGTATCGGTGGCAGGGCGAAATCCAGATCGAGGCCGAAGTACTGATGATCATCAAGACGACAGAGCCACGGCTCGGAGCGCTTGAGTCGTGGCTGCAGGCCAACCACCCCTACGACGTTCCCGAGTTCCTGGTATTGCCGTTGTTGGGAGGCTCGCGGGATTACCTGAGTTGGGTCATGTCCGAGACCGGATGATGCTGCGGATCACGCGGCGAGGCTTTATCATGACGGACTCGTCCCGACCGCAGTGAAGGACTTCAAACCATGCTGATCCCCAGGAAATCAGGCCGATTCGTCAGCACGCTGACCCGCAGCACCATGGCCATCATCATGGCCGGCGGGCGTGGCAGCCGGCTCGAGGATCTCACCGCGACGCGCGCCAAACCGGCGACGCCCTTCGGTGGAAAATTCCGCATCATCGATTTCCCGCTGTCGAACTGCGTCAATTCAGGCATCCGGCAGGTGTTTGTGCTGACCCAGTACAAGGCGCATTCGCTGATCCAGCATGTCAATCGTGGCTGGGCGTACCTGCGTGGCGAATTTGGTGAATTCATCCAGATCGTTCCGGCGCAACAGCAAAGGGGTGAGCACTGGTACCTTGGCACCGCAGACTCGGTATACCAGAACCTGGACCTTGTCCGCGAACATCGCCCGGAACACGTCATCATCCTGGCCGGCGATCACATCTACAAGATGGATTATGGCCCGATGATCGCTTTTCACTCCGATCACCAGGCGGACATCACCGTTGGCGTTGTCCAGGTGCCGCTGGCGGACGCCAGGGGTTTCGGCGTGATGACCGTGGATGAAAACGACCGCGTGACGCGCTTCGACGAAAAGCCCGAAAATCCCACGCCAATGCCGGGCAACTCCGAGGTGGCGCTGGCATCGATGGGAATCTACGTCTTTAACCGTGAATTCCTGATCAAGACCCTGGAGACGGATGCGGCTGACGCGAATTCGGCTCACGATTTCGGCAAGAACATTATTCCCGGCAGCATCGAAAAGTGCCGGGTTTTCGCCTATCCGTTCAACGACGTGCACACCAAGGCGCAAAGCTACTGGCGCGACGTCGGCACGGTCGACGCCTATTTTCAGGCCAACCTGGAGCTGGTGCACGTCAACCCGGAACTCAACCTCTACGACATGGACTGGCCCATCTGGACCTACCAGGAACAGGCGCCGCCGGCCAAGTTCGTTCTCGAAAGCACGGAGCACACCGGCATGGCCGTCAATTCCATGGTGTCGGGCGGCTGCATCATTTCAGGCGCGCTGGTCAACCAGTCGCTGCTGTTTTCCGACGTGCGTATTGAAGTCGGCACCAAGCTGACGCGCAGCGTGGTGCTACCGCATGCCCGAATCGGCCGCGATTGCCGGGTCACCCGTGCGGTCATCGACGAGGGATGTCTGATACCGGACGGCACCGTCATCGGTGAGGACGAAAAGACGGACGCCGAGCGTTTCGCGGTGACCGACCAGGGCGTCGTGCTGGTCTGCCCACATATGCTTTGAGTACGGTCATGGACGTTGTGCTGTGCTGGCACATGCACCAGCCGGATTACCGGCTCAATGGCCGATACCTCAAGCCGTGGACCTGGCTGCATGCGATCAAGGATTACACCGACATGGCCGCGCACCTGGAAAAGGTGCCGGGCGCGAGGGCCGTGGTCAACTTTTCCCCGGTCCTGATCGAGCAGCTGCAGGACTATCCCCGGCGCGTCAGGGCCTGCCTTGACGGCGGTGGGCGCATCGGCGATTTCGTGCTGGATGCGCTGGCCAGCCCAACCCCCGGGCAGGCGCCCGAGCTGCTGTCCCAGTTGTTGCGCGTGAACGAGAAGCGCATGAAGGACCGGTTTCCGCGCTACGCAGAACTGTTTGCCCAAGCCACGTCAGCACTGCATCGGGGCCGGCCCATGGCGGACGGTGATGGTGTCGACCTGCTGGTGTGGTATGTGCTGGCCTGGTTTGGTGAATCCCTGCGCCCGCATCCCGTGGCCCAGGAACTCGTCGAGCGCGGGCGCTATTTTTCAGTGGCAGACAGGCGCAAACTCCTGGCATTTGTCGCCGATGTGTTGGACGCAATCCTGCCGCGGTACCGGGCGCTGGCCGAGGCCGGCGTGGTGGAGCTTTCCATCACCCCCTTTGCACATCCCATTCTCCCCCTTCTGCTGGATTTTCATTCGACGCGGGAGGCCATGCCCCATGCGTCCTTGCCCGAGGCGCAATACCCGGACGGCGAAGACCGCTGCGACTGGCACCTCCGCGAGTCCCGCCGCGCCTTCCTCGACGCCTTTGGCGCCGAGCCAGTGGGCTGCTGGCCCTCTGAAGGTGCGGTCAGCGAGGCAACTTTGGGGATCCTTTCCCGGCATCATTTTCGCTGGACAGCCAGCGGCAGCCAGGTGCTGCGCAATAGCCTGAGAGACCCAGATGAGCTTGGGGAGGGTCTGGCGCACCTGGTGCCGTGGCGGCTGGAAGACCGCGAATCGCCGACCTGTTTTTTTCGCGATGACAGCCTTTCCGACCTGATTGGTTTCGAGTATTCGAAGTGGGAGGCCGCCGAGGCTGCCGATGACTTCATTGGACGGCTGGAGCACCAGCGGCGCGAGGCGCTGGCCGCCGGAATCGAGTCGCCCGTCCTGGCCATCATCATGGATGGCGAAAACGCCTGGGAGTACTTTCCCGAAAATGGCTGGGCGTTCCTGAGCGGATTGTATTCAGCGTTGGTCGCGCATCCCGATCTGCATCTCACCACCTTCGCCGCGGTGCTGGAGCGCACCGAAGCGCGGCCACTGCCAGGGCTGTGCGCCGGCAGCTGGGTCCATGGCAATTTTTCGACCTGGATCGGCGAGCCTGCCAAGAACCGCGCGTGGTCGCTGCTTTCGCAGGCGCGTCACGCAGTCGATTCGTCCGAGCTTTCGCAAGACCCGGGCGTCTTGCGCCAACTCGCCATCTGCGAGGCATCCGACTGGATGTGGTGGCTGGGCGACGGCATGACGCTCGAAGACGCTCCGGTATTCGACGCCCTGTTTCGCCAGCAGCTTGCCGAGCTGTATCGAATGATTGGATCCAGTCCGCCCGCAGACCTGCGCCGGCCTGTCTCCGAGCACCCCGCCACAAAGACAAGCGCGGACGATGTGGTTGGCGCCATGCGCCGCGCATCGCCGACACCCTGAGCATCGACCCGGACCCACCCGCGAACGGCTCGAAACGCTGTTCATCATAGCCTGAAATTTCTCGTAGACGGCCTGCTGATTTGGGTATAAATTCAGCAAAACCTGCGCCGAAAAACTGACTTCAAATTTGCGGGCGGCGCGCGAGGAGATGTGCATGTCCGACGATCGTTCCCAGCTTCCGGGTGGGTGGAAGCACAGCACCCTGTTCACCGCCATTTCCGCCTCGCTGGCAGCCACCCAAGGCGCGGTTGCCGAGGCCCAGGACCAGCAGGGCGAGACTGCCCAAAGCGGCGCCCTGGAAGAAGTCATCGTTACCGCGCGCAAGCGCGAGGAAAACATCCAGGACATCCCGCAGTCGATCCAGGCCTTCAGCCAGGTCGAGATCGACAAGGTCGGCATTACCAGCCTGCAAGACGTCGCCAAATTCGTGCCGGCGATGACGGTGGTCGCCGCAACCGCCGGATTCCAGAAAATCGTCTTCCGCGGCCTGGCGGATTCGGTCCGGCCGTTCATTGCGGATTCGTCAGCCGCGATCTATCTGGACGAGCAGCCGCTCACAACCGGTGCGCAGTCACCGGACATCCGGCCGGTCGACCTCGAGCGCATTGAAACCCTTGCCGGCCCGCAAGGCACTCTGTATGGCGCGAGTTCCCAGTCCGGCACCATCCGCTACATCGTGGCCAAGCCGGATGCCAGCGAGTTCGACGCCAACGTCGGCGGCGGCCTGCACAGCATCGACGGCGGCGAAACCGGCTGGGACGTCGATGGCATGGTCAACATCCCGCTGGTGCAGGACAAGTTCGCCATCCGTCTGGTCGGCTTCGCGGCCAAGGACGCCGGCTACATCGACAACATTTTTTCAAACACACCCGGGCGCCTCGATGCGGACACGGGCGAGCAGATCGTCGGTGAAAAAAACAATGCCGCGTTTGTCGAGAATGATTTCAATGACGCCGACTGGGTCGGCGGTCGCGTGTCGGCCCGCTTGCACCTCAACGAAGACTGGATGCTGACCGGCATCTACAACTACGCCAACTCGGAGGTCCACGGCTTCACCGATTACGATCCGACTGCCGGGGACCTGAAGACGACCAAGTTCCACAATGAATTCTGGGACGACGAGTGGAGCAACTTCCAGTTCACCATGGATGGCGACGTGGGATTCGCCAATTTCACCGCATCGCTGGCTTACTTCGAGCGCGACACCGCTTACCAGTTCGATGCCACCAGCGGCGTGGCCTACTACCATTCGATACTCGGCTTTTATGGCCGGGGCAGTTGCGGCAGCAACCCCTATTACGCCGCCTACAACATCTATGACTTCGCCACCGCCTGCGAACTCAACGGCACCGGCTACGATTTCGACGACGGTGATCCAACGGGACTGTGGGTCAATGACCAGCGCGACACCCGCTGGACCTTCGAGGCGCGTCTGAGCGGCAGCAATTCTCGTTGGGACTGGACGGCCGGCGTGTTCTGGCAGGACGCCGACCAGCACTGGGTATACGGCACCGTCATCGACGATTACTCCCGCACCGAATCGTGGGCGGCTTACAACACCATCTGGGGCCCCCTGGAGCCGAACGACGTGCGCTGGGCCTCGCAGGAAAGGAATACGCGCGAGGATATCGCCGTCTTCGGCGAGTCTACCATTCACCTGACCGACCAGTGGAAACTGTTGCTGGGCGCGCGCTGGTACGACACCGAGATCGATCGGACCTATACCCTGAACCTGCCCAAGAACGCTCCACCGGATGTGACCACGCCGTCCGGCAGTGATGACGGCTGGTTGCCCAAGTTCGGCTTCCAGTATTTCTTCGAAGACGACCGCATGGCCTACGCCCTGTATTCGGAAGGATTCCGCACCGGCGGCATCAACCGCGCCCGGGGCAACCCGACACTTCCGGTCCAGTATCAGTCAGACCTGCTGAAAAACTGGGAAGCCGGCGTGAAAACGCGCTGGGCCGGCGGCCGGGTGCAATTGAACATTATCGGTTACCACCAGGTGTGGGAGGACATGCAGCTCGAACTCACCGATCCGAGCTGGGTGTACGGCGAGCCGTTCCAGACCGTTATCGCCAATGTCGGCGACGCCAATGTCGACGGCGTGGACATCGAGATCAACTACGTCGCCAGCGAGGGCCTGTCGCTTGGGCTGGTCTCGACCTACCTGTTCGAAGCCGAGATCGACAATTCGATCCAGGTCTTCGACGAGCGCGATCCCGATGACCTGGCGCTCGACATCCCGGCCGGGACCCGGCTGCCGCTGGTGGCGGACCTGAACCTCTCGGCCTACGCCGAGTACGACTGGCCGGTGAGCTGGCTTGGTGGCGGCGAAGGCTTCGTGCGCCTGCAGGGCAGCCATTCGGATGGTTCGTACAATCGCCTGGTGGATAATGACGGTGATCCCGATGGCACCGGTTATGGCGGGCGGGACAAGACTGACTCCTATGACCTGTGGGACCTTCGCGCGGGATTCATCAACGAGAGCTGGGAATTCATCGCCTACATCGACAACTTCACCGACGAGCGGGCGGTGACCTACCACGACACCGGGGCTGACCTGTTCTGGGGCCGCGACAATGTCCGCATTCTGCAACCGCGGACCTACGGCGTCAGTTTCAGGAGGTATTTCCGTTAGCAAAGCCCGCGAGTTCGTCATCAAGGGCTTCGGCCAGCGGCGTCAGCAGGTTGCCGTAATGTCGCCAGTGGTTTACCGATGATTCGTATATCGGCTGCCTGACCTGCTCCGAGCTGGCGGTGCGCACCGGGCGCTCGGTTTCGTAATAACGCAGGCAGGATTCCTCGAAAGGAAGCCCGCAGTGCTCAAGAATTCGCCGGGTCTGGCCCTCCTGGTCGCGCACCACGTCCTCGTAGTGAACTTCCAGCACCTTACCCGGCAGCACCTCGTGCCAGTGGCGCATCATCGCGCAGTACTCGCGGTAATAGTCGGCAATCTCCAGCAGGTCATAGCTGAAGGTCTGGCCATGGGCGAAGTGCTGCTTGAAGCTGCCGAAACAGGAATCCAGCGGGTGGCGCCTGGCGTCGATGATTTTCGCGCCGGGCAACATCAGGTGAATGAGCCCGATGCTGGGAAAATTGTTGGGCATCTTGTCGGTAAAAAACGGCAAGCCGCTGCGGTGTCGCCGCGTGCGCTCGAGGTAATTCTCGCCCAGCTCGCGCCAGTCTTCGGCCTTGAGCCAGGCCACCGCTTCGGGGTAGTCCTCGTCCGGGCTGCGGGCTGAAACCATGCCGATCACCCGGCCCACGTCCGGCAATTCCGCGGTGCCTTCCACCTGGCTGTGGCTGGCCAGGATCTGCTCGATCAGCGTCGAGCCCGAGCGCGGTATGCCGACGATGAATATCGGCGCGGGGTCGGGGCAGCCGAGGCCGGCGTGTTCGGCGAGGAAATCGGCGGTGAAGACCTCGCGGATCCGCTGGTTGACGACCCGCGTTTCGACCGGGTCGTAGTAAATTTTTTGGCGGTGGAGGGCACAGGCCTTCGCGTAGTTGCCGAAGGCACGGGCATAGTCGCCTTCGTCCTCCATGGCCTTGCCAAGCGTGAACAGGAAATGCACGCGCGAATCGTCGTCGAGGTCTTCCTCCTCGAGGCGCCGCTCCATGTCCGCGATTTCATCACCAGTGAACCGGAAGGTCTTGAGGTTGGCGAGGCTCCAGTACACCTCGCCAAAGTTTGGCCTCTGCTCGATGGCCTTGCGGTATGCCGCGATGCCTTCCTCGCCGCGGCCCAGCGTTTTCAGCAGGTGACCCTTGCCAATCCAGGCCGCCGGGTGATACTGGCTGAGCGCGAGGGCGCGATCGTAGGCCTCGAGCGCAGCGTCGTGGGCGCCGTTGACGGCCAGCATGCTGGCGTGGAGGTAATGTGCGTTGGCGTTACGCGGGCTGAATGCCGCCGCTTTTTCGGCCATCGCCACGGCCTCCTCGAGCCGGTCCTGCTGCTTGTAAACCCGGGACAGGTCGAGGCGCAACTCGTTGAATTCTGGCGTCACTTTCAGGGCGCGCAGCAGCAGTCGCTCCGCCTGGCGCCAATGGCCGTTCTCGCCGGCGACCTTGGCCAGCAGCCGCAGAACGTTGACGTCGTCCGGGTGGTCGCGGAGCAAATCGCGGCAGATCGCGTCGCAAGCCTGGATACGCCCTTCGCGCAGATGTTCACCCGCCTCGGCCAGTCGCCCGCGCAGCGGGTCGAGCGCAAAGGCCTCTTCGTACATCTTGTCGGCTTCTTCGCCCAGTCCCTGCAGTGCCAGGGCGTGGGCCAGCCGGAGGCGAATCGCGACCGAGTCGGGGTCGTTGCGGGCGGCCTGCTCGAGGTGAGTGACGGCCTCGCCGGCCTGACCCAGCATCAGGAACGCGTGGCCAAGTTTCTCCCTGGCGCGCGGGAAACGGGGGGCGGCCTGAACGGCGCGCTGAAGGGGGTCGATGGCCTGCCCGGGCTTTTTCTGGGCAATCAGGGATGCGCCGAGAAGGGTCAGGAAGTCGACGTTTCCGGGTGCCGCGCGCAAGGCGTCGTGGCAGGCGCTCTCGGCCTCCGCAGGCCGTCCCGCATTGAGCGCCTCCAGGGCCTGTTCGAACACTTGCCGCATGGGTAACAGATCGCTCGCCGGCCGTGCCGGAAATGGAAGCGAATTATAGTTCAGCCAGGGATTGCGGCCTATGCCCTTCCGTGATTAACTCGCGCGACCACACCGCAGGAAAACTGCCATGCTATTTCAGCCTGCCGTCATTCCGGTCCTGTTTCTCCTGGTTGTCCAATCGGTTCTGGCCGAGGACCCTGCCAAAAGCGCCGCCGCCCGGCCGTCACACCTCACACCTGATCACATCACGCAACTGGCGACCGTCAGCGACCCCCAGGTCAGCCCCGAGGGCGACTGGATCGCCTATGTCGTCGAGCGTGATGACACGGATGCCGACGAGTCGCGCAGCCGCATCTGGATGGTGCCGAGCGCCGGTGGCGAAGCCGTGGCCATGACTGCCGAGGCGGAATCCTCCTCGCATCCGCGCTGGAGTCCCGACGGACGCTACCTGGCGTTCCTGTCGGCCCGCGACGAGGCGCCAACCCAGGTCTGGCTGCTGGCGCGGCAGGGCGGCGAAGCCGTGCAACTGACCGACACACCACAGAGTGTCAGCAGCTTCGAATGGTCGCCCGATGCCGGGCGCCTGGCGCTGGTGCTGAAGGATCCCAGTGAAGCCGAACTGGCTGCCCATGAGCAGGGGGAGGACTACGAGGAGAAGGCGCCGCCGCCGTGGGTGATCGATCGCCAGCAGTTCAAGGAGGATTACGTCGGCTACCTCGATCGCCGACGCACCCACATCCATGTGCTGGATGTCGACAGCAAGGCGCTGACCCGGATCACCGACGGTGACTTCGACGATTCACAACCGGCGTGGTCGCCCGACGGCACGCGGATCGCCTTCACCAGCAATCGCACCGAGGAGCCGGACAGCAATTACAACTCGGACATCTGGGTGGTGCGCGCCGAGGCCGGCCAGCTGCCGGTCCAGGTCACCCGTAATTCGGGACTCGACGCCAGCCCGGCGTGGAGCCCCGACGGCCGGCTGATCGCCCACACGACCACCAATGACATCCCGGTGGCCTGGTACGCCACTGCGAATCTCGGCGTGACGCCTGCCGAGGGCGGTGACACGCGCCTGCTCACCCAGGCGCTGGATCGCAATACGTATGCACCAGAATTTTCACCCGACGGTCGGCATGTCTGGTTCCTGCTCGAAGACAGCGGCGAGCAAATCCTTGCGCGGATGAGGGCCTCAGGTGGCAATGTCGAGCGGGTGGTCAGTGGCCGTGACGTCGTGTATGCGTTCGATGTGGGGCCGAAGGGCCGCATCGCCGCCCTGGTCAGCCGCCCCCAGCTTCCGTTCGAGGTCTTCCTGGTCGAAAGCGGCAGGCTGTCGCAACGCTCTTTTGCCAATCAGGACATGCTCGCCCCCCTGACGCTGGGCGAGGTCAGCGAAGTGCAGTTCAAGAGCGCGGACGGAACGGATATCGAGGGCTTCGTCATCCTGCCGCCAGGCTTCGAGGAAGGCAAGCGCTATCCCGCCGTGCTCGATATTCATGGCGGGCCGCAGTCTCAGTATGACTGGAGCTTTCATTTTGAGGCCCAGCTTTATGCGGCCGCCGGCTACGTAGTGGTCCACCCCAATCCTCGCGGTTCCACCGGCTATGGGCAGGACTTTTGCATGGCCATCTGGCAGGCATGGGGCGGTCCGGACTACGAGGACGTGATGGCTGCGGTCGACCAGGTCATCGGCGCCGGCTGGGCGGACCCTGAACGCCTGGCGGTGGTGGGGTGGTCCTATGGCGGCATCCTCACCAACCATGTCATCACCAAGACCGGGCGCTTCAAAGCCGCCATCACCGGTGCAAGCGACGCGCTGTACCTCACCAGCTATGGCCACGACATGTACCAGCGCTGGTGGGAACACGAGCTGGGCTTTCCCTGGGAGGACGAAGGCCGCGCCCGCTACGATCGCATTTCGCCATACTACGACGTGGAGAAGGTCACTACGCCCACGCTGGTCATGGGCGGCGAAGTTGACTGGAACGTGCCGATCCACAACTCCGAACAGCTCTACCTGGCGCTCAAGCGAGTTGGCGTGGATACCCAGTTGGTGGTCTATCCAGACGAGTACCACACCATCTCGCGCCCGAGTTACAAGCGCGATCTGTACGAGAGGTACCTGGCGTGGCTGGGTGAGCGGTTGAACTGAGCCTCAGGGGTCCAGCATGCCCTGCGGCGCCGGTGGCATATCCGGCGCCTTGACGAGACGCCCGCCGATCATCACCAGGCTGGTGCGCTCCAGCGCGCGGATGTCCTCCAGAGGGTTGCCGGGCACGGCGATGATGTCCGCCAGCTTGCCGGCTTCGAGCGTGCCGGTGCGATCTTGCCAACCGAGCAGCTCGGCATTGACCCGCGTGCCGGCCTGGATGGCTTCCATCGGAGTCATGCCGATTTCGAGAAAGGTCCGGAACTCGCCGACGTAAGCCTCGGGCTCCACGCCCTGACCGAAATCCAGTCCGACGCCAATCTTCACGCCTTTCTTGCGGGCTTTTTTCAGCCACTCGATCCAAACCGGCCTCTCAACCTCGAAGTAATAGTCGTTGCGTTCATCCTCGCGCAGCGTCCCCTTCTCATAATAATAATCGCCGATGTAGATGGTCGGGATCAGCCAGGTACCGTGCTCTGCCATCAGGTCGATGACTTCGTCATCAAGGAAGGTGCCGTGCTCGATGCTGCGCGCACCGGCCAGCACCGCCTGCTTGATGCCGGCGGTGGCGTGGGCGTGCGCCATGACGGGCACGTCCTGGCGATTCGCCTCCTGCATCAGCGCGTCGAATTCTTCGGGGCTGAAGGAAACATTGGCGGGGTTGTCACCGACCGAAAGGTAGGCCCCGGTCGCGAGCACCTTGATCCAGTCCGAACCGTACTTGATCTCCTCGCGTACCGCCTTGCGGATCTCGTCGACGCCGTCGACCACCAGGCCGTCGGCGATCAGGTGCTGCTCGGGTGACATAAAGTTGACGTCGCCGCCGCCCCCCGTGATCGAGATGTAGTGGGCGGCGACCGCCATGCGCGGCCCCAGGACCTTGCCGGCGTCGATTGCACGCTTGAGGTCCACGGCGCCGTAGTACACATCGGTATCGCCGGCCACACGAATGCCCGTCCACCCGGCCTTCAGCAGGGCCTGGAGGTAAACCGCCGCGCCGAGGGTTTTGGCCGCGGACGAGTAGCTCAGGTGCGCGATCTGGTAGTCCCCGCTGACGCTGATGGGATGGGCATGGGCATCGATTAGCCCGGGCAGGATCGTGGCGTCGCCAAGCTCGATGCGGCGGGCGCCGTTCGGAATATCTTCCAGACCGCCCACCTGGCTGATCTTCTCGCCCTCGACGATCACCACCGCGCCCTCCAGGGCGCGATCGGACTTGCCGTCAATGACGCGGTCGGCGATGACCGCGATGACATCGGATTGCCCGCTGGCGAATGGTCCGGCCGCCAGCGACAGCCCCAGCACGATCGAGCCAACAAGGCCTCTCATGGCGCCTCCCAGGCCTCTGCCCGGATCATCGCCAGCCTCAAGCCGTGGCTACCTGCTGCGGAATCGGCAGGCTACGTAGCCGCTTGCCGGCGGCAGCCGCCACTGGCGTCACGCAGCCGCGCACCACCTGGCCGTCGATATGGACGGTGCAGGCGCCGCACAGCGCAACGCCGCAGCCAAACTTGGTGCTGCTCAGGCCAAGCACTTCGCGCACGTACCAGAGGATGGGCCTATCCGGCGGACCGCCGAATTCGCGGCCGACACCGTTTACTTCAAGGGAGATCATGGGCTGGCTCCGGTATGTGGAATGGGTAAAGGCATGGATCGCACATCAAGTATAGCCATCGTCCGGTGGTTGTACCGCGCGCATCTCGGCGCCCAGTTTTTGGGCGCGTTTTTCCCACTGGCGCCGCGCCAGGGCGCGCATGTCCGCCACCTTGTCCATCTCGTCGACGATCTCCATGCCGAGCAGGGTCTCGACCACGTCCTCGAGCGTCACCAGCCCCGCGGTGCCGCCGTACTCGTCGACCACCAGCGCGATGGGCTGACGCTGTTCCAGCAGGAACTCCAGCAGCATGGCCAGCGTGGTGGATTCCGGCACGGCCCGCAACTCGCGGCTTATCTCGCGAATTTGCTTTGCGCCTTCGTCTTTCACCACCAGGGTGAGAATATCTTCCTTGAGCACGAAGCCCGGCACGTCGTCAATGTCTTCGTCGTAGATCGGGAATCGCGAAAACGGCTTGCCCGCGATCATCTCCGCCGCTTCCGACACCGTCAGATCCTGTTGCAGCGCCGAGATTACGATGCGTGGCGTCATGACGTCCATGGCGCGCAGGGACTGCATTTGAAAGAGGTTTCGAAAAATGCGCGATTCGTGCTCTTCGATGCTGCCGGTGCGCTCACCGACGTCGGCCATGGCGATGAATTCATCGCGGCTGAAGAAATGCATGTTCTTGCCGTGGGCGATCAGGCGGGTGATCTTCTCCGCAATCCAGATCAACGGGTAGAGAAGACGTATCAGGGCGCGGACAAACAGCGCGGTTGGCCTCGACAGGGCACGCCAGTGCACCGCGCCGATGGTTTTCGGCACGATTTCCGAAAGGAACAGGATCAGCAAGGTCATCACGGCCGAGAAAAGCCCGATCCAAGCGTTGCCGAAGACCTTGGCGGCCTGCGCC
>JBFHEJ010000025.1:0-13741 GCA_041584255.1 Lysobacterales bacterium | reverse complement strand
CAGGGCGCGGCGGCTTCCACCAGGGCAGTCAGCCACAGCATCAGCACGTTATAAAGCAACAGCCCGAGGCCGAGCTTGAACGACAGGCGAAAGTAGTAGATCTGGGCGAGCACCAGCGCGATGGTGGCCCAGTTGACCGGGATGACCTCGCTTTGCAGGGCGGCCGGAAACGGAATGGACCACAACAGCGCGACCACGGTCCACACGATCGTCGGCACGCAAATCCAGTGGATCAGTTTGTTCCAGGCGTTCTGGTGGCTGTCGCCATATTCAGTGAGCAGACTCTCGACGCTTTGCATGTTCGCTCTCCTGGGCGCGTTGCGTTGGCTACCGCCCGGTCAGAATGCGTTTGGCTTCGTGGTAACGCTCGGCAGTGGCCTCAATGATTTCCTTAGGCAACCTGGGACCCGGTGGTTTCTTGTCCCAGTCCAGGGTTTCAAGGTAGTCACGCACGAACTGCTTGTCAAAGCTGGGTGGGCTAATGCCCGTGCGGTATTCGGAAGCGGGCCAGAAGCGCGAGGAATCGGGCGTCAGGACTTCGTCCATCAGCCGTAGCCGTCCGTCCTGGTCGAGACCGAATTCGAACTTGGTGTCGGCGATGATGATGCCGCGGCTGCGGGCGTATTCCGACGCATGCCGGTAAAGGGCGATGCTGGCGGCGCGCACCTGCTCGGCAAGTTCACCGCCCACGAGGTTGACGGCGGACTGAAAATCGATGTTCTCGTCGTGCTCCCCGGCGGCGGCCTTGCTCGACGGTGTGAAAATAATGTCGGGAAGTTGCGATGCCTGTTCCAGTCCCGGCGGCAGGTCAATCCCGCACACCGCTCCGGTCGCCTGGTAATCCTTCCAGCCCGAGCCGATCAGGTAGCCGCGGACGATCGCCTCCAGCGGCAACGGCCGCAGGCGCTTGACCACGACAGCCCGACCCTTGAGTGCCCTAAGCGATTCGGCGTCTTCGATCACGTCTTCGGGCTTCAGCCCACTGCGGTGATTGGCGACGATGTCCTCGGTGTGATCGAACCAGAATTCGGACAGTTGGGTCAGAATCGCGCCCTTGCCCGGAATCGGATCTGGCAGGACGACATCGAAGGCCGACAGGCGATCGGAGGCGACAATCATCAGCAGGTCGTCGCCCACGGCAAAACTGTCGCGGACCTTGCCCTGGTGAACCAGGGGCAGTTCGGAGATCATGTTGGCGTCGTAAGGCTTTTGGGTCATATTTGAATCACTGTTACTGATCAATGTTGTTGGGGGATGTTGATTGGGCGCTAAAAGGCGCCAATTATATACGCTCGCTCCTTGCGTTCCGATCCTGAAATACACCCGAAATTCGCTCTTGTGAACAAGTCATCCTTCCATGTGCCCCGAAACTGGTGGGGCAAGATCATCGGCGCGGTCATCGGGCTGTTTCGCGGTGGAATCAGCGGCGCGCTGATCGGCGCGCTGGTCGGCCACATCGTTGACCGTATCATCGATTCACTCGTTGGAGCGGGCAGCACCCAGGAAGCCTTTTTTCGCGCGCTGTTCGCGACCCTGGGGCACCTCAGCAAGGCAGACGGCCGGGTCACCAGGAACGAGATCCGCGTCGCCGAAATATTGATGCAGCGTATGCAGATCCGCGGCGAGGAGCGCAAGCGGGCGATTGCATTCTTCAACGAGGGAAAAAAGGTCTCGTTCAGCCTGGAAGGTGCGCTTCGTCCCCTGATGCAGCATTCCATGGTGCGTCCCGACCTGCGGCAAATGTTCATGGAGATCGTTGTAGACGCCGCCTTCGCCGACGGCCAGATCAGCGTTGCCGAACGCAATGTCCTGGCCCGGGTCGCCACCCTGCTTCGTATCCCGGGCCACTTGTTCACGGCGATGCTCCAGGCCCGGCAGTTCGGATACACCCAGGATCCCGGCGAACAGGCCGGCAGCCGTCGCACTGCGGCGACCCAGCAGCCCCTGGCCCAGGCCTACGCCAAACTTGGTCTGCAGGAAAACGCCAGCGATTCCGAGGTTAAACGGGCCTACCGCAAGCTGATGAGCCAATACCATCCCGACAAGCTCATTTCACGTGGACTTCCCGAGCAGATGATGGAAGTGGCCAAAACGCGAGTGCGTGAGATCAATACGGCCTATGAGCAAATCAAGAAAATCCGTGGCTTCAAATAGGGGTCAGAGCAAAGTGAAAGAGTCAGAACGGTTGGCTGGTTCGTGCCACCCGAAAAAATGATTTACTCTGGCGCTTTACACTGAACCCAAAGCTATTTGTCGAGGAATGCTGCCCATGAAAAGATCGATCGTCATCGCTCCATCCATCCTTTCGGCCGATTTCGCCCGCCTCGGCGAAGAGGTCGACGCGGTCCTGAATGCCGGAGCGGACTGGGTGCATTTTGACGTGATGGACAACCATTATGTCCCCAACCTGACCATCGGTCCGCTGGTTTGCGAAGCCCTTCGCGAACATGGCGTCACTGCACCGATCGACGTCCACCTGATGATCGAGCCGGTCGACCGCATCATTCCTGACTTCGCCAAAGCCGGCGCAAGCGTGATCAGCTTTCACCCCGAAGCCAGCCGCCACGTCGACCGCACCATCAACCTGATCAAGGAGCAAGGCTGCAGGGCCGGGCTGGTGCTGAATCCCGCCACCCAGCCGGATGTGCTCAACTGGACGCTGGACGATCTCGACCTTGTGCTTCTGATGTCCGTCAACCCTGGGTTTGGGGGCCAGAAGTTTATCCCCCACGTTCTGGAAAAAATCCGCGTGGTGAGAGAGATGATCGATCGATCGGGGTGCGATGTACGCCTGGAGGTCGATGGTGGGGTGAAGGTCGACAACATTGCGGAAATCTCGGCGGCCGGGGCCGATACGTTCGTTGCCGGCTCCGCCATTTTCAACTCGGAAGACTACGCCGAGACCATCGACCATATGCGCCGCAACGCCGAGGCCGGTTAACATCCAGTCCAATAAGCACCGCCTGAAGCCGCTCGGCCAGCGCCGTGATGCCGTGCCGCTCGGGCTGGGCGTGGGGCGGCGAGGCCGGCCCCGTGAGTTGCTTGGGAACCGGCGTCGCAGTTACGACATAACGCAGAGGGCCGCCAGGGGTGAGGGTGTCGAAGGGGTAGCAGGTGACGAGGCTCAGGCGGTCGACGCCGGGTTCGAGGACGAGGTCCTGGCGGTCCGTGTCGACGATGTCGAACCAGCGCACTTCGTAGTCACGGAACCCGTCCCGGGTTTCAAGACGAACCACGTCACCCCGTGTCAACTCTGCTAGGAAGCTGAAGTGCGTGTCCCGGTGGCCGCTGATCACGATATCGCGGCCGGACAGATCGCCGTGCAGGGAAGGCCCGAAGGCCAGGTTGCGGCCCGAGTCCCCGGCCAGGACCAGCTGGCGCACGTCCTGCGCGGGGACCTCCAGCAGGGCCACTGGCTGGGTGTCGGCCCACGGCCAGGGCGGCGCATAGTCAGCACCGGACTTCACCTCCCGCCAGCTTCTTTCCAGCAGCCATTGTGCCAACTCCGCTTTGGCGGGAATCCACATCGCACGCACACAAAAAAAAGCGGCGACGGTGATGACCGCCGCCGCAACGCGCCAATGGCTTTTAGCCCCCATCAGGGTTGGGGGCTAAGCCGCATCGGAGACGCGGCGGGGAGGAGTGGAGGGCGCCATTGGCAGGCGAGCTCCGAATTGCCCGGTGCCGAAGAAAAACATGCCGCCGGCAAGGGCCAGGGCGAGAGCCGAGAGCAGCAGCTGCAGCGGCCAGCCGCTGGCGGTCGCTGCGAAACCGGTAGAGGTACTGCTGCCGGCAGGTAGCAGGCTGGGGACATTGTGGCCCTCCAGGGCGGCGTCGACTGGCCGCACCGGCGTCCTGTCAACGGCCACCAGCGAGGTATAGGCAGTAAGTAAGCCGTAATCGAGGGCGATTTCCGTGACCTGCGCCTGTATCCACTGCGGATTGGTGCCGAAAAGACGGCTGTCCTCGAGCGATTCAATCTTGCTGCGGGCCCATAGCGTGGCGAGGGTCTCGCTACCGCCGGTCGGCTGGGGGCGGCTGAACTGCTCCCACGGCGAGCCATCGAATTGCCCGCAAAGCATCACCTCAGTGGGCTGCGCCTGCAGCCGGGCGTACAACCACAGCGGTTCGCCGGCATAGAGGTCCGGGATGATCTCGGGAAAATATTCCGCCTGCACGCCCCAGTCGATGCATATATCGGTCAGGGCAGGGCTCTTTATGTGCGACCACAGGGTCTCCATGGCCGACTCCACGCCGTCCAGCCGTCCGATATGGGTATGGCTGCCGCGGCCAACGATAGCGGCTTTGTTCATGAACCACGTGTTCGGCGCTGAACCTATGGACACCGTGAACAGGCGGCTGCCACCGAGTTGTTCGCCAATCTGCAGCAGCAGGTCATGTTCGTTGCCGACGCTGCCATCAGTGATGAAGACGATCTGGCGTAAGTAACCGGGCGCCTGCGCCAGCTTCATGGCTGCATCGAGTGCCGGCGCCATGTTGGTGCCACCGTTGGCGCGCAAATCCTCGATGTACTCGGCGGCGATCTCCAACTCCGCCGTGTAGGGCATCATCGAATATTCGAACAGGCGCTCGCTGTCGGAATTGAACTGAATGACGTTGAACAGATCGTCCTGACGGAGATAGGTCAGCCCCTGCAGCAGCGCAGCCCGCGCCTGGCGAATGGACTCGCCCTCCATCGACCCTGAGGTGTCGATGATGAATATCACCTCGCGGGCTTGGGGCGTGACGGCGTCCAGCAGCGGCGGCGCCAGCATCAGCATGGCGTAAACCGCATCATCGCCTTCCCAGGTCATCAGCGAGGTGGCGGGGGCGGCTCCGAGTTCCGGAACCCAGGCAAGTTCGAAGATGCGGTCGGTCCGTGGCGTGCGCTCGTTGAGAAACACGTGGTAACCATGCAGCGTGGGATGGATGTCGACATCGTGGTAAAGGCTGTCGATGCGCGCCAGCGGTAGCCCGGTTTGGAGTGATACGGCCAGCTCGAGGCGGTGGGACCCGGCGCCGGACAGCGCCTTCGGCGCTTCTGGTATGACACCGTGGTGGCGCGCGCCTTCCGGGATGACGCCCATTGCGGAGGTCAGCACGGGATGGGGCGCATGTTCGAAAATGAACCGGCGGTTATCGCCGCCGGCCCTTGGCGTAAAGGTCATGGGAAAGCGAAAGCTGTACTCACCCTCGCGGTAGGTCACGTTGCTGAGCAAGCCGATGGTAACGCGAATTTCCTCCCCGGGGCCGATGTTCGTGAGCCGTGTTTCGAACTGGTTGGGGCGCTGCTGTTCGACCAGCGTCGCGGTCTGTCCATTGTGCTGGGCTTTCTGATAGACACGGCGCGCGGTCTCCTTCTCGCGAATTTCACCAATCAGTACCCGCCCGCCGGCCTCGATCCGCAGGTGGTCGACTGCTGCGCCCTCGGGAAGCGGAAAGCGATAGACCGCCTCGGCCCACGCCATGCCATTATTGACGAAGACCTGGGTGACCTCGGTGCGGGCCACGAGCCCGATGATTTCGATGCCGATTTGCGTATCGACGGCCGTTGCCACGCCGCCGTCCCACTCGATGCCGTAGAGTGGAACCTCGTCCGCTAGAACTACGTCGCCCCTCAGCAACAGGGCCGTCATCAGCACTGCCGCCACGATCAGCAATATGCGGTCCTGCCAGCGCAGGGATCGCCTGGCGGGCCGGGCGTGCCGACGGGCCAGCCGGCAATGGAGTCGCGGATAGCGCCGAATGGCGTCAGCCTCGAGTTCGTCACGGATAGAACGGGATTGAGTCGTCGCGTGTCTCATTTTCGGTCCTTGTTGCGGCGCTGTCGTGCTGCGCTTGGCGTTATTCAAGCGCATCGCGGTGACGGCGCAGTGGCTGAGAGGGCAAAACGGGCGCAAGGATTCTGGCAAGGTGATGGCAGTGGATAGGGCATCGATACCTGATCGGCCTTCGGGCCCTTACACTTGGGGTGAAAAAGGGGGCTGAGAGCCCTTTTTGCGAAAAAGGGCTCTAAGCCCGTTGGGAGGAGGCATGCAAAGACACATCGCCATCGTCGAGGACGAGGCCGCGATCCGTCACAATTACGAAGACGCCCTCAAGCGCTATGGTTATCACGTCACGGGCTATGGGTCACTGCGCGCGGCCCGAGAAGCCTTTACCCGACGCCTGCCTGATCTCGTCATCATCGACGTTGGCCTTGGCGATGAGGTAGAGGGCGGTTTCGAGCTGTGTCGCGAACTGCGCGTCATGTCGCGCGGCCTGCCCATTATTTTCCTCACCGCCAGGGATTCAGATTTCGACGTCATCTCCGGGCTCAGGCTTGGCGCTGACGACTACTTGACCAAGGACATCAGCCTGCAACAACTGGTGGCGCGGGTCGTCGCCCTTTTCCGGCGGGTCGAGGCGCTGGCCGGCGGCAAGGTCGATGAAAAACTGCTCGAGCGCGGCGATCTCAAGTTTTCGGTTGAACGCATGGAGGTGAACTGGCAGGGCCAGGACGTCCCGCTGACCGTTACCGAGTTCTGGATCATTCATTCCCTGATCCGCCATCCGGGTCACGTGCGCACCCGGCAACAGCTCATGGACGACGCCAACGTGCTGGTGGATGACCAGACCATCACCAGTCACGTCAAGCGCATCCGGCGCAAATTCCTCGCCGTCGATCCTGACTTCGACCAGCTCGATACTGTGTACGGAGCGGGATACCGCTGGAAGCCGGCTTCCAGCGGATCCTAGAAAACCCGCGCTGCAATGAAGCTCAGGACCAAGTTGCTGGCGCTGTCCCTGGTGACACTGTTGTTGCCGTGGGCGGCCTGGATGCTGCTGCAGGAACTCGAACACTTCCTCCGTGACAGCCAGGAGAACGCCTTGCTGTCCTCAGCCCGGACCCTGGCCGGCGCATTGCCCCTGGAATTCCAGGGAAGACTGATGTTTGCACCCGAGCTGTCCGCACCGCTGCGGCCTTTGCCACAGGCGCCGGTTCTTGACGGTTACGTGGATGAGTGGCCGGAAGCCGGGCAGGGACTGGAGTTCAGCTCTGACGACGGCGAGGTCAGGGCCCGCCTACTGGCGGGTCGCGCTGGCGGGCTCGTGCAGCTGTTCCTCACCGTCTCGGACGGGACACCGGTTCGCACCATTCCCGGCGCCGCGGAAGCGCGAGGCGATACGGTGCATCTGATGGTGCGCACCGCTCGCGGCATGCAGTCGTGGACCATCAGCCCGGAGGCGCCTGGACCGGTTCGCGTTCGCTCCCTCGGAGCAGAGGGCGGCGAATTGGAGGGGTATTGGCTGGAAACGGCGGCGGATCCCGGTTTGGGTACCGAGGCGGGTTACAGCCTGGAAGTGACCCTGCCCGTTCCGGTGGGGGCCGCGGATCCCGCACTGGAGCTGGCCATTGACATTATCGATGCGCAAACGGCCGGGGCTCCGCAGGCACGGCGGTTTGGCACCGCCAGCGACGGGCGCCCGCAGCGCTGGGTCAGCCTGACGGCGCCGTGGATTGATCTGTCCGAGTGGCTGGCGACAACGGCGCCTTCGCGGGCCCGCACCTGGCTGGTCGATAAAGGGGGTTGGGTGCTGGCAGATTCCGGCGCCCGGGACACGGAAGCAGGACAGACCACCTGGATACAGCGCCTGTTATACCGTGCGGTTTCTGACGAGAGGCCGCGAATCGAGGAGCCGTGGTCCGAACCGCCGGTGCGGTTGACCGCGGAATTCGTGAAGGCTGCCCTGGCGGGTTCCCCGGGCAGTGATTGGTCACAGGACCTCGACAGTGCGGTCGTGCGCAATACCGTGGCCGTTCCGGTGAGCGTGCAGGGCAAAGTACGTGGCGGCCTGGTCATGCAGGCACGCTCGGACGGCCTGCTGCTGATCACCAATCGTGCGCTCGGGCGGCTGCTGCTCACCACGCTGGCGCTGATGCTGGGCCTTGTTGCCGGCCTGTGGTATTTCGCTTCAAGGCTGTCACGCCGTGTCGAGCGCCTGTCGGGATCGGTCAGCCGGGCAATGGATAGCGGCGTGCCCGAGACGGAACTGCCGCTGGTCGGGGACCGTGACGAACTGGGGGAGCTGGCGCGCAATAACGCCCGGTTGCTGCGCGCGGTGGCCGACTACAACCAGTACCTGCAGACGCTCGCGGGCAAGCTGTCCCATGAACTCAAGACCCCGCTCGCCATTACGCGTTCTTCCCTGGATAACCTTGCCAGCCTGCCGCTGGACGACGAGGCCAGGCGATTCCTCGACCGTGCGCTGGAGGGACTCGACCGGCAGGGCGAGATCGTGCGCGCGATGGCCGAGGCCAGCCGCCTGGAGCAGGCCATCGAATCGGCGGAATGGAATCGTGCCGATCTCACGGCCTTGTTGGCCGCCACTGCCGAGGGGTATCGCGCACTTCATCCCGAACGGCATATAGAAACCCGCTTGCCGCAAAGCCCGGTGTGGCGACAGTGTGCGCCGGACCTGATCGTCCAGGCGCTGGACAAACTGCTCGACAACGCGGTCACCCTGTCCGGGTCAGAGGACCGCATCACCATCATACTGGACCACGAGGACGGCCTGATTCGCCTTGGCGTCGCCAATACCGGCAGCCGCCTGCCGCAATCACTGCAGGATCGCCTGTTCGACTCCCTGGTCTCGGTGCGCCAGCACCGGGGCAGGGCGCCCCACCTCGGCCTCGGCCTCTACATCGTCAGGCTGGTCGCGGAAGCGCATGGCGGGCGCGCCATGGCGCGAAATCTCGCTGGCGGAGACGGCGTGGAATTCACCATCGCCCTGCCCACCGACGCTTGATAGAATCCCCCGTTCGGTTGCGACCGCGGGACACAATGGACAGGCAATCTTTCGATCGACTCCAGCAGCAAGGATTTAACCGCGTGCCGGTGTATCGCGAGGTCCTCGCCGATCTCGACACACCGCTGTCGGTTTACCTCAAGTTGGCTGACGGTCCGGACGCCTACCTGCTGGAATCGGTCGAGGGCAGCGACACCTGGGGGCGCTACTCCATCATCGGCCTGCCGTGTCGCAGACGCTACACGCTGAGCGGTACGGCATGGGTCGAAACGGACAACGGCGAGGTGGTCTCCCGCGAGTCTGTCGACGACCCCTTGCAGCGCATTGCGCAACTCCAGGAGGAATTCCGGGTGCCCAGGCTGGAAGCTCTGCCGGTGTTTACCGGCGGGCTGGTGGGGTACTTCGCTTACGAGTCCGTGCAACGCTTCGAGCCGAGTCTCGCACTCGATGACAAGGCCGACGAACTGGGCACGCCGGAAATGATCATGCTGTTGTCCGAGGAAGTCGCTGTTTTCGACAACCTGGCTGGCAAGCTTTACCTGATCGTCAATGCTGATCCGGCCGCACCGCAGGGCTGGGACCTGGCGCAGCGCCGCCTGGACCAGTTACACCATCGCCTGCGCTGCGGCAGCCCGGGCTACGGAGAAGCCGTCAGCCTGGGGCCGATCGATGAAGCCGACTTTCATTTTGGTTTCAGCCGTGAGGATTTCATTGCGGCGGTGAATCGCAGCAAGGAGTACATCCTGGCCGGCGACATCTTCCAGGTAGTCCTGAGCCAGCGCATGAGCGTGCCTTTCGAGGCCCGACCGCTGAATGTCTACCGCGCCTTGCGGGCGCTCAATCCCTCGCCTTACATGTACTTCCTCGATCTTGGCGATACGCAGATCGTCGGCTCCTCCCCCGAGGTGCTGGTGCGGGTGCAGGATCGCCAGGTGACGGTCAGGCCGATCGCCGGGACGATACGCCGCGGCGGCAATGCCGACGAGGATGAGGCGCTGGCCCGGCAGCTGCTGGCCGATCCCAAGGAGCGCGCCGAACACCTGATGCTCATCGACCTGGGCCGCAACGACGTGGGCCGCGTCGCCCGAACAGGCAGCGTGCGTCTGACCGACGACATGGTGATCGAGCGTTATTCACACGTCATGCACATTGTTTCGCAGGTCGATGGCGAACTGGGCGACGGCCTGACCGCGGTCGATGCCATCCGTTCCGCGTTCCCTGCGGGCACGCTGTCCGGCGCGCCCAAAATCCGCGCCATGGAAATTATCGCCGAGCTGGAGCCGGTGAAACGAAACGTCTATGCTGGCGCGGTCGGTTACATCTCGTGGCACGACGACACCGACCTCGCAATCGCCATTCGCACCGCGGTGATCAGGAACGGCATGCTGCATGTCCAGGCCGGCGCCGGCATCGTCGCCGATTCCGATCCCGAGCGTGAGTGGGAAGAAACCATGAACAAGGGCCGCGCACTGATCGCGGCGGTCAACAGCGCCTCGACGGGGCTCTGAGGGGCGAATTCAGGACGGTTGCCATGGCCGCGATACTGATGATCGACAATTACGACTCCTTCACCTACAACCTGGTGCAATACCTGGGGGAGTTGGGGGCCGAGGTCGAGACCGTGCGCAACGACTCCATCGGCGTGGAAGACATCGAAGCTATGGCGCCGGACGGCATTGTCATATCGCCCGGTCCGGGCACACCTGACGATGCGGGCATCTGCCTGCAAGTGGTGTCGGCCCTCGGCGCCACAATGCCGCTCCTTGGTGTCTGCCTCGGCCACCAGTGCATCGGGCAGGCCTACGGGGGCAGGGTGGTTCGCGCCGACCGGGTCATGCATGGCAAGACTTCGATGATCGATCATGACTCCCGGGGCGTATTCCGCGGGCTGCCGCAGCCGTTCGAAGCGACCCGCTATCACTCGCTCATCCTCGAGGACGAATCACTGCCCGAATCACTGGAAGTGACGGCCTGGACCGAGCACGACGGCCGGCGCGAGATCATGGGCCTCAAGCACATTGCCCACCCGGTGGAGGGCGTGCAATTCCATCCCGAATCCATCCTGACACGCTGTGGCCACGACCTGCTGCGCAATTTCCTCGAGGGCCTTGGCTGATGGACGAGGGGAGCATGGATATCCGGACCGCGCTGTCAAGAATCAGCCAGCCGGCCAACCTTTCCACCGAAGAGATGCGCTCGGTGATGCGGCAGATCATGTCCGGCGAGGCCAGCGACGCCCAGATCGGCGCCTTCCTGATGGGCATGCGGCTGAAGGGAGAGACTGTCGACGAGATCACCGGCGCGGTGATGGTCATGCGTGAGCTGTCGCGTGGCGTTGAGGTGGAGGGTGAGCACACCCTCGATATTGTCGGCACCGGTGGTGACGGCGCCAACCTGTTCAACGTGTCCACCGCGGCCTGCTTCGTGGTGGCGGCAGCCGGCGGGCGGGTCGCCAAGCATGGCAACCGCTCCGTATCTTCGAGCTGTGGCAGCGCCGACCTGCTGGAGGCGGCCGGGGTCACGCTCGGCCTCGAACCCGGGCAGGTGGCGCAGTGTGTCGATGAGGTCGGCGTCGGCTTTATGTTCGCACCGGCCCATCACAGCGCCATGCGTCACGCCATCGGACCGCGCAAGGAACTCGGTGTGCGCACGATTTTCAACATCCTTGGACCGATGACCAATCCGGCCGGCGTCAAGCGCCTGCTGATCGGTGTCTACGACCGCGCCTTGTGCCGCACTGTTGCGACGGTGCTGAATCGCCTCGGCGCTGACCATGTCATGGTCGTCCACTCGGCCGACGGACTGGATGAAATCAGTCTCGCCGCGGTGACCCACGTCGCCGAGGCCCGTGGCGGCGAAATCCACGAGTTCGAGATAGAACCGTCAAACCTGGGCGTCGAGGCGGCGGGGCTGGAGGGTCTGAGCGTCGACTCGGCCACGGAGTCGCTGGAACTCATTCGCGCAGCCATGGGTGGGGATGATTCCGACCGTGCCCGGCGCGCCCGGGAGCTGATCGCGCTCAACGCCGGTGCAGCCCTTCATGTTGCCGGCCTGGCTGATGACCTGCGGGCCGGTGTGAGGCAGGCCCTTGAATTGCTCGAAAGCGGTGCCGCCCTAAACCGGCTGGAGCGTCTGGCCAGCCTCACTTCGCGCCTGTAATGCCGGGCATCCCTTCGATACTGCGGAAGATTCTCGATACCAAGCGGGAGGAAATCGCCGCAGGCCGAACACACCAGAACGAGGACGCTTTGCGGGACGTGGTGGCTGACATGCCGCCCGGCCGCGATTTTACAGCGGCCATCGAGCGGCGCTCCGCCGAGGGCCCCGCCGTGATCGCTGAAATCAAGCGGGCTTCGCCCAGTGCGGGACTGATTCGCGAATATTTTGATCCAGCGGAGATTGCCAGCTCGTACGAGCTCGGCGGGGCTGCCGCTTTGTCGGTGCTTACGGACAGGGAGTACTTCCAGGGCCACCCGGCCTATCTGCAGGCCGCTCGCAACCACTGCGCGTTGCCCGTTTTGCGCAAGGATTTCATCATCGACCCCTGGCAGGTGCTGGAAACGCGAGCGATGGGGGCGGATTGCCTGCTGTTGATCGTCGCCGCGTTGGGCGCCGCGCAGCTGCAGGATCTGGCGGGCGAGGCAGAGGAAATTGGGCTCGACGTGCTGGTTGAAGTACATGACGAAAACGAACTCGAAATCGCCCTGAACACGCCCACGCGACTGGTCGGTGTCAACAACCGCGACCTGCATCGATTCACCACCGACCTTTCGACCAGCGAGCGACTGCGGCCAATGATCCCATCCGGCCGGTGTATGATTACCGAGAGCGGCATCCACACCCGCCAGGATGTCGAACGCATGCTGGGTATCGATGTGACGGCGTTTCTTGTCGGAGAAGCCTTCATGCGCGCCGAGGACCCGGGCCGGGCACTGCAGGAACTTTTCTTTCGATGACGTTGACCCGCACCCGCCAACCTTTGTCGCTGACTTTTTCGACGCTGATCCTGGGCTTGTGGATGGCAGTGACCGTTTTTGCGCAGGACAGCGAACCGTCCGTGATTGGTCCGAATACTGCTTGGGGTGATGTTTCCGCGGTGCGCCTCGATGTTGAGTTCCCAGGTGACGGCTATCACGCCCGTTGGTTGTTACACCGCTGCGACTGTGGTGACCTGCTGGTCGAGTCCGAGCTCAGCCTGCCCGGCGAGGTCGAAAAGGGCGAATTGCTCCTGGTCGGTCAGCGGGCTGTGCTGGAGCGCGGCTTCAAGTCGGAGGAACTGGAGTCCCAAATGTCGTGGGATGCGCCGGCTCTGATGATGCAACTGGCGGTGTATTTGCTGGAACGGAGCATCCCCGGTGGCCCCTCCGGCGTGGTGCAGAACACGGTTGTCAGCTTCGCCGAACCGCGGGAGGGCATTGCGCTTGATAGTGGCAATGCCGTTGGCGGCTTTCCTGCGCCGTGGGAAGTCACCGCAACGGTAGCGCCCCAGGGGCAGAGCCATCGCCGCTTTGACCTGCAGTTCAGTTTCGCTGTTCCCGGCCAGGACGTGGTCGCGGAAATGCGGCTCAAGGGCGTTGGGGATTATTCGAAACGTGACTTTCCACTCGAGGATGAGATGCCGCTTAGGGACTGGAAAATCAGTTGGCGCGATGCCGCAGATCAGGCCGCGGCGACGGGCGATGTCAAATCCCTTGGAGAATTGCGGGCGCTGATCGCTTCGGTGCCACAGTAGCCCGCAGGGAAATGTGCACTTGGCTTCGGGCCGTGAGGTGATAAGCTGTACGGCTAGAGTAGGAGGGACGGAAGTTATTGGACGTACGATCAAACTGTTGATTCAGTGGAGGAGAAAGCTCGATGAATAAAAACGTACTCATCATCCTGGTTGTCATCATTGTAGCGGTTGCGGTCATTCTGTGGATGCGCGGCGGCGATGAGGGCGGCGATCTCGGTG
>JBFHEJ010000024.1:0-13883 GCA_041584255.1 Lysobacterales bacterium | reverse complement strand
GCCCCGCTGGACCTGCGGCTGGACAGCTACGATGCCGTGCTCAAGGGAAGCAGCAAGGGCCAGGTGGTCGTTTCAATGGACGCGGCTGCCAGCGAACTAGTGAAGCGAATCAAGGGCACCAGCCAGCCGCGGATGCCCATGACCGGTCCACCGTTTCTCAGTGAGGAGCAGATCAAGATGTTCGAGAACTGGGTGGCGGGTGGCTTGCAGAAAGGCCTGGCAGGCGATCATGCCGCGGTATCAACGCCCGGGACGCAGATCCCGGCTCCGGGGGAGCCGGTGACTTTTGCGCATATCGCGCCGCTCATCGCCCAGCGCTGCGCAAAGTGTCACACCGATAACGGGCTGATGGGGCCGCCTCCGGAAGGGTACCGGTTAACGTCGTACGAAGCGGCGCTGTCAGCATCCGATCGCGTGCGCGTTGTGCCCGGCCAGCCCGAGGCGAGCGAGTTGGTGCGCCGAATTCGGGGTCAGTCCCGACCGAGGATGCCGCTGGACGGCCCGCCTTATATGTCGGCCCAAGAGATTCGGATGATCGAGGACTGGATCATTCAGGGGGCGCGCAACACCGACGGGCAGCCAGCCGACACTCCGGTAGGCGCCAAAGTGCGACTTGAGGGTGTCCTGGGGCCCGGCTGGCGGTTGGACGGTCTGCCACTGGTGGTGACCGGGCAAACTCGGATCGATAAGTCGCCGTGGCCGGGTGACTACGTCGAGGTTCGAGGTCGAATTGGTCGCGATGGCCGGGTAAGGGTGGAGCGATTGCGGCCGCGGTAGGGTGCCGACTGGGTCGCCTATACTCTCGTTATCCTGTTTGACGATTGGGAGCATGCTATGACTGGAGCGATCGGAGAAATCGGCCAGATCGCGGTGACGGTGAGCGACGTGGGCGAGGCGCTCGGTTTCTACCGCGACATCCTGGGGCTGCAGTTCCTGTTCCAGCCCGGCGAAGAGCTGGCTTTCCTGGCGGCCGGCCCGGTGCGCCTGATGCTTTCCACGCCACAGGGCGCCGGCGACGTGGGCGCCAATTCCATCCTCTATTTCAGGGTCTCGGATATCGAGACAGCCTACGCCGGTATGCTGGAGAAGGGAGGGCGGGGCGAACGACCACCGCAGCTCACTGCGAAAATGCCCGATCACGAATTGTGGATCGGCTTCCTGCGCGACCCCGACGGCAACCTCGTCGGCCTGATGGAAGAGAAGGCGCTCGCGACCGATGACTGAAGCTGTCGAAGTCGGGGCGGTTTCGGAAATCTGGCGTTTTCCCGTGAAATCCATGCTCGGGGAGCGCCTGGATCATGCGGAGATCGGCGAACGGGGCATCGAACGGGACAGGGGCTGGGCCCTGCAGGACGCCGAAAACGGCAAGATTGTCAGTGCGGTGGAATTCAGGCGTTACACCAACTTGTTTGCTTTCAGGGCCCGCACCATTGATTCAGCTGACGGCGGGGACGAGGCCGGTGTGAGTATCACCTTGCCCGACGGTCGTGAGGTTCTGTCGTCGGATGCCGAGTGCGATCACATGCTCTCTCAACACCTGGGGCGGCGAGTGAAGCTGGTCGAGTCCGGCGCCACCGGCTCCGGGCCAGGCCGGTCCACTGGGCCGTTCCACGATGCCTCGCCGCTGTCCGTGCTGAGCCACTCGACCCTGGCGCGCATGAACACGCTGCAACCGGAAAGCCGCTTCGATTCACGGCGGTTCCGCATGAATCTCGTCCTTAAGTGTGATGAAGAGGGATTCCCGGAAAACAACTGGGTGGGCCGCCATCTCACCTTCGGCAGCGGACTGGAAATCCGGGTCACAAGGCCGGATGCGCGCTGCGTCATGACCACGCTCGCCCAGGAGGACCTGCCGGAAGACCGTGAGATCCTGAAGGGGTTGGCCAGGCACAACCGGCTGGCAGTGGGTGACAAGGGTCGCTATCCCTGCGCCGGGGTATACGCCAGCGTTGTTGCCAGCGGTCGTGTTCAAGTGGGTGATGCGGTCAGCTTGGGATAAAACGATGGGCGCGACCGTGCTCGAGGCCATGCAGGCGGACATCACGACCCTGGAGGTTGACGCCATCGTCAATGCCGCCAACCGCACGCTGCTGGGCGGAGGCGGCGTTGACGGCGCTATTCATCGCGCTGCCGGTCCCCGGCTGCTGGCCGAATGTCGCACCCTGGGCGGTTGTGACACCGGCCATGCCCGGATCACCCAGGGCTACGAACTGCCCGCGCGAAGAGTCATTCATACCGTGGGGCCGGTGTGGCAAGGGGGCGGGGAAGGGGAACCCGAACTACTGGCTTCATGCTATCGCCGATCCCTCGAGCTGGCCGACCGACATGGCCTGGCGGCCATTGCTTTTCCCGGCATCAGCACCGGCGTCTACGGCTACCCTGTCGATCTGGCGGCGCGAATCGCGGTTACGACCGTACATGAGACGAGCGCATTGCTGGAACGCGTCCGACGGGTCATTTTCTGCTGCTTTTCAAAGGACGACCTGGCGCTGTATCAGCGCCTGCTTACCGGCTAATCCGGGCGCGCGATCGCGCCCGGGGCATCGAAATTCAGGCCGCGGGCCTATTTTCTCGGATTGCGCAGCATGAAAATGAAGTCCTTGAAGGTGTCCATCAGGGTTTCATGCTTGTAATCGGCGAATTCACCGGCGTCGAGGTACATGCCGTGCTCCTGGCAGCCCTCGTACAGGATATGCGGTTGCTTGGGGTCTGAGAAAACCTCCATCTTTTTCCCACACCGGGGGCAGTCGATATCCTGAATCTCGTTGTGCTCCTTGCCGACATCTGGGTCACCGCTGTCGATGAAGTCCGACATCCACTTCTCTTTCAGGATTTCCGCCTCCCCGATGTCGAACCACATTCCGCCACAGTTCGTGCATTGATCCAGGTGAACATCGCCCTGGAGGGTTCCGTAGCGTTGCTCGGTCATTTCGCTATGGCATTTCGGACATTGCATGGATTCGTTCCCCGCGGTTGCAGAGGCGCATTATGCCGGTTCCCCGGTGATCTGCGCCAGTTGTGGACATTCGCCCTATGTTATTTGCCTTTGCGCACAAGTTAAAGGGTGTTGATGGGGATGGACGGAGCGACAGGATTTTACGCACAGAGCGACAAGATGAGGCGATAAGACGTTGTAAGTTTTACGCCCCATCGCATTTAGGGGTGCTTTTTATTTCGAATTAATGTAAATTTAACAAGACTTGGCACTTGCTTTTGCCAGTGTATAAGTAGTGGGAACTGCCAATAGGCATCTAGAAGGACTTTTTCTTCATCCCCTGGAGTGGCCCCTGGGGTCACTGACTATATTGCGTAAACTTTAGGAGTCAACGCTATGTATCACAAAAAGCGACTGAGTTTAGCGGTCTCTGCTGCCCTCGGTCTCACCTCTATGGTGACCGCGGGACCTGCGCTAGCGCAGGACCAGCAAGACGACGAAGCAGGTGACGCTTTGCTTGAAGAAGTTATCGTCACGGGCTCCCGAATCGTCAGTCAAGACGGTTTCGGACGCACGAGCCCCGTAACGGTGGTTGGAATGGAAACGATCGAAGAATTTGGCCTCACCCGTGTGGAGGACTTTCTGAATCAATTGCCTTCGATCGAGACCTCGCAAAATTCATTCATATCCAACGGCTCAACGGGTACGGCCTCGATTGACCTGCGTGGCCTGGGTTGCAACCGGACCCTGGTCCTGATCAACGGCCGCCGCATGCAGCCGGGTGGTCTTTACACCAACTGCGCCGACGTCAACCAGATTCCCGCCTCGATGGTCGAGCGCGTGGAAGTTCTGACGGGCGGCGCGTCCGCGACCTACGGCGCCGACGCTGTGGCCGGTGTGGTCAACTTCATCATGCGTAAGGTTGACGGCGTCGAGTTCGGCATGGGCTGGAGTGGTTATCAGCACGATAACGACGACAGCTACATGCAGGGCCTGATGGACGCGCGTAACTTCACATACCCGACAGGTTCAATAGGGCCCGACGGTGAAGCCTACAACTTCGACCTCACCATGGGCAGTGAATTCGCCGGCGGGCGCGGTAATGCCAGTGCTTACATTACGTATCGCACCAACGAGGAACTGCGCCAGTCAGAGCGTGATTTTTCAAGCTGCGCGCTCAATGCAGCCGGTACCCGTTGTGGTGGTTCAGCGAACGCCATCGTTCCTAACTTCTTCATCTCCCCGGTCTTTGACGATGGAACTCTTGACTATTCCCAGCAGTTCTTCATGACGCTGCAGACGGATAGTTCATTGGCGCCGTATGACGGCAGCAACGTCTACAACTTCGCGCCGATCAACCACTTCATGCGTCCGGATGACCGCTGGTCGGGCGGTGCGTTCCTTGATTACGAGATCAACGAGCACGCCATCGCCTACGCGGAACTGGGCTTCAACGATGACCAGACTCGGGCCCAGATCGCAGAGTCGGGCACATTCTTCGTGTTCCCGTACATGATGTCGCTCGATAACCCGATCTTCCCGGAAAACTTCCGTAATTCACTTATGGATATCTGGCCGGGTACCGAGAATTTCGCGGTCTACATCGGTAAGCGTAATGTCGAAGGCGGTCCACGTACCGACATCCTGCAGCACACCGGCTGGCGCATTGTCGGCGGCGTGAAGGGTGCGATCAACGACAGCTGGGATTACGACGCGTATTATCTGCACGCCGAGACCAACTCGGAGTCGATCTACATCAACGACTTCTTCGCGGACAATATTCCCCCGACGATCAATGCCGACGGTCAAATGTGCGGGCCAACTGGTACCGGCGGCGGTGGCTGTATCCCCTGGGAAGTGTTCACTTACCAGGGCGTGACGCCTGAAGCCGCGGCGCAGCTTTCGGACACCGGCAAGATCGGTGCCGACACCGGCACCACCGTGATCAACGCTTATGTCACGGGCGACCTTGGCTTTGGTTTGCCGGCTGGTGACATCGCCCTCGTGGCGGGTTACGAGTATCGCGAAGAGAAGTTCGAGCGTGTCGCGGACCTCGTGTTCGAGAAGGGCCTCCTGCTCGGTCAGGGCGGTCCGACGGAGAGCATTACCGGTTCATACTCTGTGGACGAACTCTTCATGGAAGCCAACGTCCCGCTACTGGCCGATGCGCCGTTCGCGCAGAACCTGACCCTCGACCTGGCGTATCGCTGGTCGGATTACACCACTACGGGCAGCAGCAGCACCTACCGTGTGGGCCTTGACTGGCAAGCGGCCGACCGGCTGCGTTTCCGCGCCGGCTTCAACCGCGCGGTGCGTGCGCCGAACGTCGGCGAACTGTTCGCGGCCCAGAGCCTCGGCCTGTGGAATGGTATCGATCCATGCTCCACCTCCACTCCGGAGTACACCGCGGCCCAGTGCGCCAACACCGGTGTAACGGCTGCACAGTATGGCAACATCGTGATCAGCCCTGCTGACCAGTACAACGCCATCTACGGCGGCAACCCAATGCTGGATCCTGAGGAAGCCGATACCATCACCTTCGGTGTGGTCATCGATGCGACCGACAGCATGCAGTTCTCGATCGACTACTGGGATATCGAGATCACCGACGTGATCGACAACATCGATCCCGAGTTGATCGTCCGGCAGTGTGCGGAGGGTTCTCTCGCCTTCTGCCCGCTCATCACACGCGCAGCGAACGGCAGCCTGTGGCAGGGCCAGTCCGGCTTCGTCCAGGCTACCAACATCAACCTGGGCGAGCAGCACTGGGAAGGTGTGGACCTGGCCTGGGCCTATACGCTGGATGCGACCGGCGGAACCTGGCGCTTTGACTTGATCGGCACCTATATGCTGACCAAGGAAACCACGCCGGTACCGTCGATCCCAACCTCGGCCTACGACTGTGTCGATCGGATCAACACCAACTGTTATCCGACGCCGGAATGGCGCCATGTCGCGACGGCCACCTACGACTCCAACGAGTGGTGGGCGGTCACCGGCCGCTGGCGCTATTACAAGGACATGTTCTATGACCAAACGGTCGACGTCATTGCCAATGACAACATCGGCAACGAGCAGTATCTTGACCTCAGCGCCGTTTTCCGGTTCATGGACACCCATGACCTGAGAGTCGGCGTGAACAATGTCTTTGACGAGCAACCTCCAATCCTGGGTGGCACGATTGGCTTCCAGGCCAATACCGAAGCCGGTTTCTGGGATATGCTGGGGCGTTACCTGTTTGCCAACGTAACGTTCCGTTGGTAATCGCGTAACAAAAACCGGTTTACGGTTGTGTAATGTGGAAAGCGGGCCTTCGGGCCCGCTTTTCATTTGCAAGGCATCCAAGAACCCTTCGTCACGCTGCCAAGGAGTTAGTGGTCCGTCAGGAACCGTTTCCTCCAGCTATGCAAGCTGAGGGATTAAGATGGTTTCAGGACTTAACGTCCCAGCGCTTGATCATTAAACAAATTCGAAATCAAGCTGTAGCGGGTACCGTTCGTTATCTCGGAGACTTCGTGCAGCAAGGACGATGAAAAAATCAACGCGGCCCCGGGAAAAGACTTGTAGCCATGAGGGCTATATTCGTTGAAAGTTATTTGCCCGCCTTCGAAATCGTTGTTCAAAGCAATCGACATGGCAAATCGGCGATAAGACATTGCCGGCGTCGTGTTGTCGCGATGTCCCATATGGTGTCCTTCACGGGCACCTGTGTAGCGCGCAATATGTATCGCCTCCCGACGAGTCACGTTGAATGCAAATGCCTTCATGATCATCGGCGCGATCCGACTAAAGATCCGCTGGTCTAGAAATTCCAGGGTCTTCGGGTCTTTAACGATTTGATCGACCCGATCCTGACGATTGTGCTCGTACACAGGCACCTTGAAATTTCCAGCCACTTCGCCTTCTCGTGGGGGGCGCACCAGATATTGTTCGTCCTGATTGAATCTGGCGATCAATTGTTTACATTCTTCCGGCGAAAACACATTGGGAACATGTAATACCGGTGCATGGCAGGCTGACCATCGAGCATCTTCGTAGGCAGTAAGGGAAGTCGTCATGGCAGTGATGTCCTCCAAGGTTGCTTCGATATTGGCCGGCGAATCAAACCAGGCTCTTATTTGTTTTTGTGGCGTCAATAAGACCAATCGGATGGCTTCACCATGCAACTTATGTAAGCCATAAGCTGCGAAAACCGAGCCGCCGGGATCGTTTATGACTGGCCATACGAACCCCGACTCGCGCTTCAAATTGAAATTATTGTTGCCGTTGTTCCGAGCCGTGATCGCGACAACTGTTGTATTGTTTTCGTGAAGTTCATGTTGCGCGTCTGTAAGTTGCCGGAGCGTATCGGTGTTCAATTGGTGGTCAGTGCTATTGAGGAATATCAGAATCAGATGCTTGCCCGACAAATAATCTTCATTGAGGCTGAGCATCCTCCCGAGTTCGTCATTCAATTCAAACGGCAGTGCGTTTGCGCCAAGACTCAACGGTTGCACATAATCGGCAACCTGTTGGGCTGAAATTTCGTAAGTTGAGCGATTGTCAGGCATTGGGCCACTCTGCAAGCTTGATGTGACCGGTCAATTCGTCAAGGGTACACAGTGTTTCCATTTCAGTCGTGCCAACTCGAACCCCCGCCGTAGGCGTCGATCGCCTCGAACATGGCAGCGACGCTTTCGCGCTCGATTTCGGTCAATTCCGGCCGCCAGGCGTCGAACAGCAGGATGATGCGTGGCTGATCGCTATTGTTCCAGGCCTCGTGTTCGATCGTGTCGTCGAATGCCCACGCCTTGCCCTCGACGACTTGGCGGGTTTCGTTACCGACCCTCAGGCCACAATTACCCGGCACGATTAGCGGCAAGTGGCAGATCAAGCGCGTGTTGATGAAGCCGTGATGCGGCGGAATTCGCGTGCGCGGCCGCAACAGTGAGAAGAGCACCGAGGGCGCGCGGCCCCTGATTTGCGTCAGGGGCACCTCTTCGAGAGCCGCCAGGGTCTTGGGGAATCGCTCGGCGTTCTCCCGCACAATGGCGCCGTCCTTCCACAGGTACAAGGCGCCCCAATTGGGGTTGTTGACCATGAGGTCGGTTTCGCCCAGCGCCGGGCGGTTTCTCTGTTGTTCCACATAGGGCGCAAAAAAGTCGCCCTGGCTGATGACAGCCTGTAATTCGGCCCTAATGTCGTCTGCCACGAGTTCGACGTGGTCCAAAAACGGCAAGGCTTCCCGGGGATAAAACTGGATTTGAGGCAGCTCCGGGAAGTAATAGTGCTTGGGTTGCTGCAAAAAAATCTGTTTTCTGCCCAACAGCAGGTCGATTGACTGCGCGAATCGAGGCGAAGCCTGCACGCCGGCTGCCGTTTGCTTTTCGAGGTGGGAAGCAAATTGTTCTGAGCATTGCTTTGCGGCGGCCCGTGCACGCGCAACCTCGCCGGCGAGCTCGGAGGACAACCCGGTGGGAGCCACCTTTTCCACTGCGAGATAGTAGGCAGCGGCCGCGCGCAAATCACCTCCATCGGCAAGGAGATCGCCTTTCATGATCAGCGCGCGCAAATTGTGTGGCTCAAGCGCCAGTGCAGAGTCGACAGCTCGCAACCGCTCCGCGGCTTCTTCGCAGCAGCGCGCGTAACCCAGCCAGGCCAGGGCGCTGGCGTTGCCGGAGGCAATCACCTGTCGAAAGAGGTCGCAGGCGGCATCGCGGTTGCCCCGGCTCAATTCGGCCATGCCGGCCTCGGTGAGGCGTTGAAAGCTGGTTGTGCTCATCCGGTTTCGCAAACTCCACTAGCCCGCACATTTCATCTGTCCGCTGCCGTTACGGGCACTGGTGCAACTTGCAGGCTAGTATAGGCCATTGGCGAAGAGTGGGATCGACTCCAAACCTCCCCTCGGGACAGGAAATCTATAATATTGCCCTCTTTATCTCTTCGAGACGTATACCGGTCCGGCATGGCAACAAAACACATTCTTCAGGACGCCGTTGAGGCGGCGCGGGACCGCCGGTTCGACGAGGCCGCAGAGATCCTCGGTGCCCTGCTCTCCGGTCAGCCTGGCAACGAACAAGCACGATGGTTGATGATCCAGAGCCTGGAGCAGCTCAGGCGTTTCGATGACCTTATCGAGCAGGTCGATCAGCTCCTGCGTCACGTTTCCCGCGATCTCGCGAAAATCACCCAGGTGGCGATGTTCGTCAGCCAGCGCGGCTATGCGCTCGATGGCGTGGTTCGCGCCCTGGGCAGGTTTTCAGAACGCAACCCGACCTCCGCCGTGGCGGCCTACAATCATGCCTTTTACCTTGGCAGGAACGGGCAGCACCGGGAATCGATCGCCCGCTACCAGCGCGCGCTGGAGCTGGGGATCAAGGCCCCTGAAGAAGTCCACCTCAACATGGCCAACACGTTCATGGATCATCTCCAGGACGACGACAAGGCAAGGCAGCACCTGGAGGCGGCGCTGGCCGCGAACCCCGGCTATGCGAAGGCGCATTTCAACCTGGGCAACCTGGCTGAGCGACAGGGCGACCGCAAGGAGGCCCAGAAACGGTTCGAAACCTGCCTGGAGCTGGAACCGCAAAACGAGCTGGCGCTGGCGCGCCTGGCGGACGCGCACAGATTCGAAGATGCGAACGATCCCTTGCTGGCGCGAATGGCCGACCGGGCCACTTCGAGCGAAAACGTCGACCTTCACTTTGCCCTGGGCAGAGCCTACGACCAGCTTGGCGCTTACGCTGATGCCTGGCGCCACTTTGAGCGCGCCAACGAGGCGGACCGCGGCAGGTACCCCGAATATCGGCAGTCGAGCAGCGAGGCGCTGGTGCGGCGCATCATGGCCCGTTGCGATGAGGAATGGCTCGCACGCTTCGGCGACAAGTCGCACGACCCCGTGTTCATCTGCGGCATCTTTCGCAGCGGTTCGACGCTGTTGGAACAGATACTCGGGGCCCATCCGCACTTCACCGCGGGTGGCGAAAGCGAATTCGTTCCGCGCCTGGTGGCACGCCACCTGCGCCGCTTTCCCGACGGGCTCGAGGGCCTGGGCCCGGATGACGTGGAAGCGTGGCGGGCCATGCACCTGGCTCATTGCGAATCGAGGACAGGGGGTGAAACCCGCCTGACGGACAAGCGGCCCGACAACTTCCTGTACGTCGGCCTGATCAAGGCGATCCTGCCCAACGCCAGGTTCGTGGTGACCGAGCGCGACTGGCGGGACGTCGCCGTGTCGGTATTCAGCACCCGCCTCGGCCCCGGCCAGCGCTATGCGACGCGCCTTCAGGACATTTGCCACTACCTCGAGCTACACCGTGAGCTGGTGGATCACTGGGCGACGCTTCTCGGCCAGGATCTGGTCCGGGTTTCCTATGAACAGCTCGTCGAGAAGCCGCGTGAAACCGTCGCCGCATTGCTGGAAAGTCTTGGCGAGCCGTGGGACGACGCCTGCCTGGAGTTTCACACCCAGGAAGGCTCTGTCGTCACGGCAAGCGTGTGGCAGGTCCGCCAGCCCCTGAACCCGAAATCCATCGGGCGCTGGAGGAATTATCAGAAATACTTCGAGGAAAACGGGATCGCCACCGAAGCGACCTGAGCGAAATCCCTTCCCGCCACTTTCTCCGGCAGTGTTCCGACGTCCCGGATCAGGGATTCGGGCTCCGTGCGCGAGCGGTTACCTCACTGCGTGCCGCCGGCGTCGTCGTCAGCTGAATCGGGCGTTTCCTCCTTGACCCGTGGGCCCTCCTCGGCCGAATTGAGGATTGGCATCCGGTTGGCGCTGCTGCGCTTCACGCGCGAAAAGGTCGGATCCTCGACGATGGAGGTCAGGCGGTCAGTAGTGAAACTTGTGCCAATCGTGGTGCCGGGTGAGTCACCGGGTTGCTGCGACGACACCGCACCTATCATGGCCGCGGCGCTCTGGGTGAAACTGCCGCCTATACGAGGCGCGCTGCTGGTGATCGCCGCATCGGTGATGGTCCAGTCGTCGATGTCAGCCCGGATAACGTCCGCATCCCTGATTTGTTCGCTCTGCGGGATGTCGAGGAAAGCCAGCAGGTGCTGGCGGAGATGGGAATCGAAGTCTTCGAAAAAGACGCTGTTTCTCTCGTAAAAACTCGACACGTGAAACGTGTCGCCGCCCTTCATGTAGGTGCCGCGGTTGGAGTTGATGAATGTATCGGCGTTCTCCCGCAACTGCTCGTAGACCTTGGCCCCGGTATAGGCTTCATCGCGGATGTTGGGGCTGCCGATGTTTCCCTGGTACAGGCCATACAGCACCAGGGGATTGCTGTCGTAATTCCAGCGCAAAATGGTGTACTGGATGTCGTTGAGGCTCAGGGGCACACCCGCGACGCTGAGGATCTTCTGCGAGAAGAACGATTTCTTACCCGTGATCTGCTTCTTCAGATTGCGCTTGGGGTAGAGCTCAACGAGCTGGTCCAGAACGGTGATGTTGTAGAGGTTCAGCCAGTAGGCCAGTTGCTCGTCCCGGTTGAATTGCGCCAGCGGCACCTGTTCGGGAATCTCTTCAAGGTTGAGGCGCACGGTGCGGAGTATCTCCCGATACTCTTCATTTTCATCGAACTCCTCGAAGTAAAAGCGATTGCCTTCGTTACCGGTATTTCGCTTGGCCTTGGTGGACAGGCGGGTTCCGGTGCTGGCCCTGGTCGGAGGCAATTTCTCGCGGCCGGTGCGGCCCCTGTCGAGGACCATGGTCTTCAATACAGCATCGACATCGGCATAGTCCACAGTGAAGTTGGAAGTCGGATCGAAGTCCCAGAAAGGCTCGGGAACGGCGGAGCTGTCGATCTCGCCTTCGGTGGCGACCGGAGCCGGCGGTTCTGACGGTGTCTGGGTCGCGCAGGACGCGAGCGTAAAGACGAGCAAGGCTGCCGAAACGGCTGCAGAAATTTTCAACATGTTGACTCCTCGACAAGCCGATGGCGCAGTCAGGAAGTGTCTTTGCCCATCAGCAGGTTCAGCTTGCGACTGTACCGTTGCCGGTCTTCAGTCTCCTTGGCCACCTCCCGCGCCTCCTTCATCCATTTTTGCGCCTGCGGCTTGTCGCCGGCCATGAGGTAACTGAGACTCAATAAATAGTAGAACCGGTCTTCGTCATTTTTCTGACGTATTGCGAACTTCAGGTTCTTGATGGCGGACTTGTAGTCGCCGTCGTTGAACGCAATGTTGGCCAGCCTGAAGCGATAAAACGGGTTCCCCATGCGGTGTTCGCGAACCTTGGAGAGATACCTCTTCGCCTCCTCCGTTCTGCCCTGTTCCTCGTACAGATCGGCCAGGTTGCTCATCGCCATGAGATTATCGCGGTCCTGTTTCAAGGCCTGGAGGTACGAGACTTCCGAATAATCCGGGTAGCCTTCCCGGCGGTGCAGAATGCCCATGTTGACCCACGACGAAGCAAAGGTGCGGTCTTCGAGAATGCTCTGCTGCAAATTGGCGTAGGCCAGGCCGACTTCGTCATCGAGCATGCGTTCGACACCGATGTTATTGAAATAGTGCGCCCGGGCGCGGGCGTCGGAGATCACCTCGCTCTCGGCTTCCACGTCCACGATCGTATCGTAGGAGTTGAAATCCACGACCCGGCTAAGCGCGTTCTTCACCTCGACCAGTACATTGACGTGCTCCGCGATGAGGAAGGTCTGACCCGAAATCGACCAATCTGGTGGAATCTCGACTTCCTGGTAGCTGGCCTCGAGCCCGATGTCGCGCGCCATGGCGATAAACATATTGGTGAATGAGATGCAGTTTCCCCGCGCTGCCCGGAACGTGCTGGACGCGGTGCGGGTCGAGTCGTCATAGTCGAGCGTGAAGCGGTCCCCGCCGAGCACGGCATACAACAACTGGGCCAGCCGATCGGCCTCGCGGACTTCGCGATCGACATGGTCATCGAGAAAGGCCCGCATTTCCGGGCTTAGTGCCAGCATGTCGATATTCGAAAGATCGAACAGTGCGGCCTCGCTGGCAAGCGGGCTGTTGTTGACAATATCTTCAGGAGTGATCCCCAGGAGTGCCTCCGCGTCGTCCGTCCGTTGCTGAGAAGACATGCACGCGGTGAGTACGCCTGCAAGCACGGCCGCAAGGGACAGGCTTGCAGGCGAAAAACGCTCTTCTGACCAAAAACTACTAATTGCCTTCCTCCTGTCCGTTGCTCGGCTGCGCGTCCGGCGCCACACCGAGTTCCTCGACCGTCACGCGGCCCTCACGCATGAGGTTTGCCGCTTCTTCCTTGGCCTTGATGTCGGTCAGGTGGGCAAGAACAGCGGGATCGATGTCCGCGACTGTCGGCGTCTTGGCCATGTAGCTGGAGCTCGCAACCGAGAAATTCGTCACGATGGTGCCGCCCGAACCGTCGGGCTGTGTCGCGACCACGGCGTCAATCATTGCCGCCTGGCTCGTGGCAAAGCTGCCCCCGATCTGGCGGTAGGTCCCATACACGTCGGCGATGGTCCAGTCGTCGATATCCGGGCTGAGCCGGTCCGTATCCCGCAACACGCTGCGCTCGGGGCCCTCGATGTAACTCAAGAGGTGGTTCTTGAGGTCCTGGTCGAAATTGGGAAAGTATCGTCTGTTCCGCTCGTAATAGCTCGAAACTTCGAAATCCCCCTCACGGGTGTACGTGCCCCGGTTCGAGTTGACGAATTCCTCGGCGTTGTCCTGCAGCAATCGGTAGACGTTCTCTCCGGTGTAGGCCCGCTTACGAATATTGGGCCCGCCGATAATGCCCTGGAACAGGCCATAAATAACCCTTGCGTCACCCGGGTAATTTCCGGGCAGGATGGTGTGTTGGATATCGTCCAGGCTAAGGGGCACGCCGCCGATGTTCATGACCTTCTGGGCCTTGATGGATTTCTTGCCGTTGAGTTCCTTCTTGAGATCGCGTTCCGGGTAGATCTGGACCAGCTCATCGATCATGGTGATGTTGTACAGGTTCAGCCAATACGCGAGCTGC
>JBFHEJ010000023.1:0-13893 GCA_041584255.1 Lysobacterales bacterium | reverse complement strand
TGGGCGAGAAGCAGCATGGATACGGCAATCCCGGCTACACCGAAAAGCAACAGCGGCCGCCGTCCCAGCCGGTCGACCAACGCAATGGCCAGCACCGTGAAAACCAGGTTGACGAGACCCACCAGCACCGCCTGCATGAAGGAAGCGTCGGTGCCGACTCCGGATTGCTCGAAGATCATCGGTGCATAGAAAAACACGGAATTGATGCCGGTGATCTGCTGCAGTACGGCCACCGAAATTCCGATGGTGAGCACCAGTTTCATTGACGGGTGGAACAACGCCCGCACCGATAAGCGACGCTTTGCACCCTCCATTTCGAGCGACCGCTGCACCTCTGCAAGCTCCGCTTTGGCTTTGCGGCGCCCACTGATGCGCTCCATGATGCGCAGTGCTCTCCTGTGTCGAGTCTGCATCACCAGCCAGCGCGGACTCTCGGGGACGCTGAACAGTGAGAAAAAGTAGATGATCGCCGGCAGGCCTTCGATGCCGAGCATCCAGCGCCAGGTCCAGCGGTCGAAACCCAGAGTCTGCGTCCAGCTGAGATCGGACTGGGCCAGTCCCAGGATCAGGTAGTTACTGAAGTAGGCGGCGGAAATACCCAGCACGATATTGAGCTGATTGAACGACACCATGCGTCCACGAAGATCGGGTGGCGATATTTCGGCGATATACATCGGCGCAATGATCAGCGCCGCGCCAACGCCAAATCCGCCGAGCATACGCGCCGCGACCAGTGTGATGTAGTCCGGGGCTACGGCGGAAGCCACGGCAGATGCCGCGAACAAAACCGCGGCGATTCTCAGGATCAGGCGCCGACCGTACCGGTCGCTAAGGGGACCTGCCATCATCATGGCCAGGGTCGACGTCAGGGTCAGGGAAGCGACCGCCCATCCAAGCTCGATCTTGCTGAGCGCGAATTCGGGTTCAATGAATGTGACGACGCCAGAGATTACCGAAGCGTCAAAGCCCATGAGAAACCCGCCGAGCGCAACGATGAGTGCGATTCTGATGGTGTATCGTGTGCTCGGAGTCATGTTAAAGGCGGCATCAGGCGCATCGTTTAAAAGAGTTCAAACTCGGTTCCCAAATCGGCTCGGGAGCTGCCACCGATCCAGACCCGGAACTTGCCTGCCTCGGCCCTGGCCTTCATGTCCGGGCCGAAAAATTCGAACGCACCTGGTTCTAATTCGAATGAAACCCTCAGTTCTTCTCCGGGCTTCAGGCGAACGCGCTGGAAGCCTTTGAGCTCCCGCACCGGACGGGTCACGCTGCCAACCATATCCCGCAGGTAAAGCTGCACGATTTCCTCAGCCTCGACCTCGCCTTCGTTTCTTACCAGTGCGCGAATGGTGACGCTTTGGCCGAGGCGCGGCTGGGGTTCTAAGACCTCGATCTGGGAATAGCCAAAACGGCTATAGGACAGACCGTAACCAAACGGATACATCGGCTCATAGCCCGCATCGAGGTGATGCGATGACAAGCCAGTCGATAGTTGCGGCGCCCCAACCGCGATATCGTCGATGTGCACAAACAGGTCGGGCCCCGGTGGCCGGCCTGTATTCTTGTGGGCGTAGTAAATGGGCACCTGGCCGACCATGCGCGGAAAAGTGATGGGCAGTTTTCCGGACGGAGATTCCACACCGAAGAGCACATCGGCAATCGCAGGGCCGCCCATGGTACCGGGATGCCAGGCATAGACCAGGGCGTCCACGTGATCGATGATATTGCCCAGGACCAGCGGCCTGCCCGCCAAGATCACCGCAATGACAGGGGTTCCGGTGGAATGGAGCAACTTTACCAATTCGGCCTGGTTGCCGGGCAATTCGATGTTGGCCCGCGAGTGCGCTTCGCCCGACAATATCGACTCCTCCCCCAGGAAGACGATGGTGGCATCGGCCGATGCCGCGGCGTCACGTGCGGCACCAAATTGCGCCGTCGATCGGCTGCGTGACGTCTCCATGGCGCGCACATACCGGATGGCAAAGGACTCGCCTGCCAGCGCGGTGATGGCATTCAGCGGTGTTTGAGCGATGGCGGCATCGCCATCAAAGACCCATGTGCCAAGTTGGTCGTGCGGTGCGTCGGCCAAGGGGCCTACGATCGCCAGCGTGCGCAGGGAATCCGCTGAGAGCGGAAGCGCGTTATTATCGTTTTTCAATAGCACGAGGCTCTGCTGAGCCGCGCGCCTGACCGTTTCGAGATATTGATCGTTTGCAACGGCCGGAAATTTCCGTGGTTCGGTATACGGTCGCTCAAACAGGCCCAGGGCGAACTTCAATTCAAGGATGCTCGCCACCATCCTGTCGACGACATCGATGTCGATATGGCCTTGCTCGATCAGGTCGGCAAGATGGTCGGCATAGGTGGAACTGGCCATTTCGATGTTGATGCCGGCCATTGCGGCTGCCTGCGCCGCCGCCCGGGCATCGGCGCAGAGGCCATGGACCAACAACTCTTCGATCGATTCCCAGTCGCTGACCACGGCTCCCTCAAAGCCCCACTCATCGCGCAAAATCTGTCGCATGAGGAATTGGTTCGCGGTGGGCGGAACGCCATTCAAATCACTGAAAGAAGCCATCAGCGTCGCAATGCCCGCATCGATCAAGGCTTTGAACGGTGGCAGATAAACGTTTCGCAGCTCGATTTCAGGAATGTTTGCCGTGTTGTAGTCCCGGCCACCTTCGGTGGTGCCATAGCCGGCAAAGTGCTTGGCGCAAGCAGCGATCGTGTCGTGCCGGCTCAAGTCATCCCCCTGGTAGCCCCTGACCATGGCTGCCCCAAGGACACCAGAAAGATAAGGGTCCTCACCCAGGGTCTCGGCGATTCGCCCCCAGCGCGGATCGCGGCTGATGTCGACGACGGGTGCCAGGGTCCAGTTGATTCCGGCTGAGGCTGCTTCCTGCGCGGCCATTCGCGCACCCGCCTCAAGGACTTCCGGATTCCAG
Organism: Lysobacterales bacterium; assembly: GCA_041584255.1. GTDB lineage: Bacteria > Pseudomonadota > Gammaproteobacteria > Xanthomonadales > SZUA-36 > JAUIBE01. Next base: position 10,948 of record JBFHEJ010000023.1, on the reverse strand, counting down.
GTAGCGGCCTGGCCCAGCGGGATCGGCAGGATGGTCCTGAAACCGTGGATGACATCGCGCCCGACGAGTAAGGGGATTCCGAGGCGACTTTCCTCCACTGCAATGCGCTGGAGCCGATTGGTGGTGTCGGCATCGACCTGGTTAATGATCGAGCCGACGCGTCCCGCCCGCAAAGCAGCGTAAAGATCCTCGGAGAGCACGCCTGAGTCGGCGTTGACCAGGGCCATCTGTCCGACTTTTTCCGCCAGTGACATGCGCGACAGCAGTCTGACTACCTTGCCGTCTACATCCAAATCCTGAGGGTGGCCGGTCAAATGGGTTAGGTTGCTCACGGTGATCGACGGAGAAGGGACAAGCACTCCATTACAACCACTGCTCAGTTTGTCCCTGTCAGAGGGGCGATGGATTCGCGCATGACTACGCTGGGCTGGTATCTGTTGTGGATCTCAAGGTCCGAACGGCCATATTCATCCCTCAACACGCAACGCGCAGCCATCCGCCCCATCTCGTCCAGCGGGCAGTCGATTGAACTGAGTTTGGGGTGTGTGTAGCGGGTCAGGGACACATTGTCGAAGCCGATCAGAGAAAGATCATGCGGTATGGTAAGACCGCGCCCACGAGCCGCGTCCAGAGCCCCTGCCGCCATTTCATCGTTGGCGCAAACGACTGCAGTGAATGAAATACCGTTGTCCAACAAGTGATTGATACCGGCCCTGCCGCTCGGTTCTTCAAAATTACCCTCGTACAGCAGGTCGTCGTTGAAGGTCACGCCGAACTCATCCAGGGCGCGCTTGTGACCGGTGAGGCGGGCATAGGAGTCTAGTTTCCAGCGGGGCCCGGATATATAGGCAATCGATCGGTGACCCTGCTCCAGCAGCGTCCTCGCGGCCAGATAGCCGCCGTGCTCGTTGTCGAGACTGATACATTGGCTGGACATGCCTTCCACGAAACGGTTGAGGAGAATGATCGGGACCGGGCCTTCATTGAGCTTCAACAGGTACTCATCAGTGACCGAATAGACGTGAAGGATCAGCGCATCGCATTGCCGTGTCAGGAGGAATTCGATGTTTTCCACTTCCCTGTCCGCATCACTGTGTCCGGCTGTGATGATGACGTGTTTGCCCGCCTCGCGCAGTTCCTCCTCGATGTTGGCAAGCATCACGCCAAAGAAGGGGCCGTATAACTCGGGAATCAGGATTCCCACGCTGTTCGAGCGGTTGGACGCCAGTGACTGGGCGATGAAGTTGGGTCTGTAGCCCAGCTGCGCCATCACCGCGAGCACTTTTTCGCGCGTTGCGGGCTTGACCTTGTCACTGTTGTTCAGAACCCTTGAAACCGTCGCCAGTGAAACGCCGGCCGCCTCGGAAACTTCATATATTGTTGTCATTTCTTGGTGGCCACCCCAAAAATGTAAGCGTTTACATAGTATACGGATAGCGGTGGCAGAATACAGCCGGCTTCAAGCCGTGGGTAACAGTTCTTTACAGCCGGCCAGTCCTCAATCCTGCGCTGGGAAATATTGCCTGACGTAAGTCTCGTGATTGGGCAGTTTGGCCACCGTGGCGGCAACGCGTTCTCGAATCTTCCGCATGAACTGCGTCAACTCATCGTCGGTCATCACATTGGTGACCGGATGGTACTGCTCCGGCATGATCCCCTGACCCAGCATGACCTGGACCCAGGAATTTTCCTGGAACAGGTCTGCGCGCGCCCTGAACACGCGGCCGGTTTCCCTGAACAGTTGAATCCGATGCGCCAGCGTGTCGGAAATTTCCAGCGCGCGACAATGACGCCAGAATGGCGTGTCCTGGCGGTTGGTGACCTTGTAGTGCATGACGATAAAATCGCGGATGTACTCGATTTCCACCCGGCACTGTTCGTTGTACTCGTCAATGTCTGTTTGCTTGATGCCCGCGTGCGGAAAGAGTTGCAGCAACCGAATCATTCCCTGCTGAATCAGGTGGATGCTGGTGGATTCCAGCGGTTCGACAAAGCCGCTGGCCAGGCCCAGCGCCACCACGTTGCGATTCCAGTTCTTGCGCCGCCGCCCGGCCCTGAATTTGAGCACCCGCGGCTCAGTCAGGTGTGCGCCCACCACGTTTTTCTTCAAATAGGCGCATGCCTCGTCGTCGGTCATGTAATCGCTGCAATAGACCAGACCGTTTCCCACCCGATGCTGCAGCGGAATGCGCCATTGCCAGCCGGCGGTATGGGCGATGGCGCGGGTGTAGGGAATCGCCTCGATGGTGGATTCGGTTTGAAGCGCCACTGCGCTATTGCAAGGCAGCCAGTGCGACCAGTCGTCGTAGCCCGTTTTCAGAGTCTGTTCGATGAGTAGCCCGCGAAAACCCGTGCAGTCGATAAACAGGTCACCCTCGATCAGTTCGGCGGAGTCCATGCGAAGACTCTCGACATACCCGGTCTCGGCGTCGGTGTTGATATCGACAATTTTTCCTTCGACACGCCGCACGCCCAGCTTCTCGCTGAATTTGCGCAGAAACGCCGCGAACAGCGTGGCGTCGATGTGGAAGGCGTAGTTGAGGCCCTGTTTGGGCAAATGCGCAAACTTGCTTTGCTGGGCAGCCACCAGTTCCAGGCAATAATCGCCATAGGCGACCGAAGAGCCCCGCTCGCGGTCCTTGAGCCAGAAGTGCTGGAACCCGGCCGACCAGTGGTCGGTTCCGGTGGTTCCGAAGGAATGGATGTACCGCTCATTGACGTCTTTCCAGTTCTCGAACGAGATGCCGAGTTTGAAGGTGCCCTGTGTCGCGGCCATGAAGTCCTGCTCTTTGAGTTTCAGCAGGCGCAAGTAGGTCACCAGCGGCGGGATGGTGGCCTCGCCGACGCCAACCGTGCCGATCTGCTCGGATTCAATCAGCGTGATATCCAGCACTCGCCCCATGATCTTGGAAAGCAGGGCAGCGGCCATCCAACCGGCAGTGCCTCCACCGGCGACGACAACTCTCCTAATCGTGTTGTTCAAAGGTTTGCCTCATCAATGACTGGTTTGGTTCTAGCGATTGAGCTTTTTGAGTAGCTGCGCTCTTAGTTTTCTCGCCGCGTGATCGTCAAACGGCGCCAGGATGCCCAGCCTTTCCCGTGGAATATGTTCCACGTCGTTCGGGTCGAAATCGAACACATAATAATGAAACAGTGAGCGCCACCCCTCGCGCTCACTGGCGGGTAAATCCCTGATACACAGTAGCGCATACTCAAGCACGTTCATGGGTGTGTCCATGAATGCAGGTGCGCGACGCCACCAATAATTGACCAGAACGTTCAGGGCATTCATGCCCTCGACGTGATGCCACCACAAGCTTGGAATGTAGATGGCATCGCCGGGTTCGAGGTCTGCGACCCGGGCTTTTTCAAGGGCGCTGCGAAATCTTGGAAACCGATCAAAATCCGGATCTTCAAAATCGACCATACTGACAATCTGACCCGCCGGCGTGAAGTCGATCGGTCCGGGGTACAGATTGACAATTTCGGACGGCGGAAACAGTGTGAAGCGACGGCGTCCGGCGACGCAGCAGGCGATGTTGTCGGGTACGTCAAAGTGCGCAGCAATGCGAGAATGGTTACCCAGCCAAATGAAGGCCAGAGGGTCTTCAGCCTCCAGCCGCAGGTCATTTTCTGAGCGGAAACCCGGCAGAACCCGATCGATCTCGGTCGAACCCACATAAATGCCGCTTGGCTCTGTGGCATGGGACTGTGCCCGAATGTCGTCCAGAACCTTGTCGAGGCGGCTGCTGACGACCTGAAAGTTGAAGCCAGTGACATTCTCATCGTAAAAAACGCGACCCCGATGGGAAGGATCACTGTAGACCGCGTTGACCGATGCACCGGCGTAAAACTGCATCAGGTAGGATTCCGTCGCGGCAGGCGTGGTCGTTCCCGCCCGGGTGATCGGCCAGTCATGGACCAGTCCGCGCAGAACCAGGGGATCGCCCGAGCCGAATACAGCCTCGGGCACTTTGCCCGGTTCGGTAACAGGCACTTCGTCTATGTGACGATCAATTGCCAGCATTCCTGGTAATTTCTTTTTGGGTCATGTCTTATTGGGCCATGGCCTGGTGACGCTCGTTCTTTCGATCCATCAACAGTGGGAGGTTGGCCATGGACGCAATGACCATGTAGATGGGTTCAAGAAATCCCCGGCGATGCAGGGCAGCCAGTTGATCGCCATCCAATTCGCGCAGGGCTTCTTCGTTAATCGTGTAAAAGCCGGCGAGGCGGTGTTCCGAGCCGTCATAAAGTTGCGCATCCAGCACGAACGACTCGATCAGATCGAGCGCCTCCAGCACCTCGAAGAAGGGCTTGCTGCCTCGCATTCCGTCCTGAAGCGCCTTCAGAATGGAAGTAATCTGTTCGAGATAGGGGCTGTGTCCGCCATGCTCCAGGAAAACCGCCTCACCCTCGTCCTCATTGACGCGCGGGCTCTCCAAATCCACCGAAACCACAGACTCCTGCTGTCCCGACGCATCCGCAGGCATACCGATCAGAAAGGGCTGGCGCATGATATTGAGCGGAATGTAACTGGCATTCCAGCCCTGCTCATCGAGAAAAAGGTTTTCGCCTTTTGCCACCCCGAACATGGCGGCGGCCTGAAATTCACCGGTTTCGGAGTGCTTGATGAAGAAGATGGGGTAATGGCGCTGAACAATGCGAAACTCAGCGGGAAAGGTCACTGCGTACCAGACTTTGTCCCCCAGGTCCGCGGAGCGATCCACGCGGATTTTCATGTCCTTGTGATCGATGTTGTTGAGAACTTGGAATCTCGCCATTGCGTTCAATGCTCCTTTCCTGGCGCCATTATCGCTCTGCCCCAACCCAATTCTAAATTCGCTTCATGCCGTTTCGGGCAATATGATCGAGTAACTGGCGATTCGTGGGCAGTCCCTTGAGGTACTTTTCTGCCAGTTGCCGGCTGGCCTGGAAGCAGCGCATGGCAGCTTGTGGGTCGTCGAGCCTGCGCTGGTGGGCGCTGGGGTCGGGCCTGAAACCCATCCCGTACAGAACGTACTGATAGCTCGCGGAGGGGAATATTTCCTCGACTTCATGAAAATCGCGGTGATTGGGAGAACGAAAACGCCAGATTTCCATGAGCTCGGCAAGCTGCTGCGGCACCGATTCGGACCTGCGATTATCAGTCCAGAATGCGTGATCATCCCGGCGACTGAGCAGGTAATGTAGCTTCAGGAAATCGACAACTCTTTTCCACCGATATTCAAAGCGCTGATTGAAACGTCGTGAAGCGATGTACATCAACTGCCGAGTTGCGGGCCACTCGTCGGCAATCATGCGGGCCGACATTTCAATCAGGGCGAGCGCGGAAGCTTCAAGCGGCTCAACAAATCCGGCGGAGATGCCAACCGCCACGCAGTTGCGTCGCCAAAACTCCTGGCGATAACCCGGATTGATCGAAATCTTGCGATACGCGTCCTGTTCAACCCCGCTGCTTCGATGGATGTATTCGGTAAGCGCGGACTCTGCCTCCTCGTCGCTGGTATGGGCGCTGGAAAAGACATATCCGACACCCCGACGGGTGGGCAGACCGATATCCCAGATCCAGCCGGCCTGCTGCGCAGTACCGATGGTGTGCGATGCGATCGGGCTGTCCTCGGCTGGATAGGGCACCTGCGCAGCCAGCGCCGTGTCACAAAACAGCACGTCGCGTGTACTGATGAAGGGCACATCGTAGTGTTTGCCCAGCAACAGCGATGCAAATCCGGTGCAATCAATAAAGAGATCGCCCTCGATCAGAGCTCCATCGCGTGTCCTGAGTCCGGTGATGTCGCCAGCGTCATCGGATTCAATTTCAGCCACGTGCGCCAGTACATGCTGGACACCCAGATTAGCGACACAATGACGTTGCAGAAAGTGCCCGAACTTGCCGGCGTCGAGGTGGTAGGCGTAGTTGGCCACCGCGGCAAACTCCGGCGTCACGACCTGCTTGGGTGCTTTGCCCCGTTCGCACAGGTGCGGCTGGAAGCTCACCAGGTCGGCAAATCTCGGCGCATTATCGAGGCTTGCCCAGGCTGGCGCGAGATTGACCTCACCCAATCCCCGAGGGGTGGAGAACGGATGGTAATAGTATTCGGAGGGCGCTCCCGAGACCCAGCCAACGAACTTGGAGCCCTGCTTGAACGAGGCATCGCACTGGCTGACAAAGTCGCCCTCTGATACCCCGATCCGTTGCAGAGTGTCGCGCATGGATGGCCAGGTGCCCTCGCCGACTCCAATGGTTTTGACATCGGGCGATTCGATCAGAGAAATGCGAATATCGGGATTACTTTTTGCCCTGTGCTCGGCTGCGAGCACCCCGGCAGTGAGCCAGCCCGCCGATCCTCCGCCCAGAATCACTACGCGATTGATCTCCTGCGACATGGTCAATAACAGCTGGTGGCGAAGTTAAAGCGTGCAGGGATCCAATGTGTGGTTGTCAGGCATTTCCGCATCGTAACAAACGACCCGCGAGGAACGAAAAAGCCGCTGTTGCCAGCGGCTTTTTCATCTTACCTGCTTTGAGTTGGATCAGTAAGTCCAGCGCACACCCAAGCCGAAACGGCGACCCGTCTGCGTGACAAATCGCGCCATGTTCGGGTTTCGACCCACCGCTCGGGAGTACTCATCAGTGAGGTTGATCGCCTCCGCAAACACGGTGATGCCGTTTTCGAACTCGTAGCTCACGATGCCGTCGATCTGATCGTATTCCTCGGTGTACGTCGGATTGGGCTGGCCGATGCCGCCGAGGCCAGTGTTCGCCAGGAACTCGTCACGCCAATTCCAGGCCAGACGGGCAATCCAGCCATACTTCTCGTAGAACCCGACGAAGTTTGCCGAATCGCTCAGGCCGAGAATCGCAAACTGGTCGTCGAATGAATTGTTGTCGTAGGCAATATCCGAATCGACGATGGTGTAGTTGGCGCTGACGCCAAAGCCACTTTCACCGAACATGTGCTGGAAAGCAAACTCAAAGCCATCGATTTCCACATCGCGCTGGGCGGACGGGATACTGAGATTGAAGGTTGCTGCCGGATCCTGGCCCGGGACGCCCCGGATGGTGCCGGCTTCGACGTTAACGAACTCGCTGTCGCCGTATGTATCAAAGATACATTGCCTGGTGAGAACCAGATCGCCGCCGGTCTGCGCGGCACATTCGTTAAACCACTGACCCTGGCCCGGGTGTGGAAGATTGAACGGCGTGCTGGCACGCGTGGCGATGGCAACGTAATTCTCAACATCCTTGCGGAAGTAGCCGACCGAAGCATAACTGCCCTCGGCGTAGTACCACTCAAATGAGATGTCGTAGTTCTTTGATTCCAATGGCACCAGGCTTGGATCACCGGAGGAACCGGTTCCGGCAACCTGCCGCACCAGTGCGTCAAGGGTCTGACCACCCTGGATATCATCCCAGGCCTGGCGGCCGATGGTTTCGCTGTAACTCGCCCTGACGATGAAATCGTCTGTCAGGTTGACGTTCCAATCGATGTTCGGCAGCCAATTGTCGTAGTCACCCTCTTGGGTGGTGAAATCCTGGTCACTGGAATACGTAATGAAATATTCGTTTGCCGCCACCCAGTCGATCCAAAGCGGCACCGGCGTCAGCGAACTGGAAGTGACGTCCGTCTTCTCGTAACGAAGCCCCACGCGCAGGTTGGAATCCTTCCCGCCGACATCGAAGTTTGCCCGCCACTGCAGGTATGCCGCGGTAGTTTCTTCCTTGGTTCTCAGATCGTTGGTAAATTCGTCCGGAGCCATCGACGGAACGCCACTGACCTGCTCACGCAGGGCTGCCATGGTCGCGAAGTCGTACATGAACATCTGCGGGAAGAAATCGGGATTGCCGCTGCCTGCGATGTTGGTGAAATTGCATGGCAGGCAGGTCGTGCTAAAGACATTGTCCGGAACATCTTCCGGGCTCCATGGCCCACCCCAATCGGCATACTGGTTTTCACCAAAAGCCGTGCGGTTGTTGGTCTCGGACAGCAACACGCCAAAGTCCAGCGACTGCCGGTCGTTGAGATCATAGTAGCCACTGAGATCCAGTTGCTCGATTTCCATGTCTGACAACGTATTTCTGAATGCCGCGCCGCTGAATTCGTGGTCGGACGGAGTCAGATTGGAAATGGTGGGGGTGCTCAGCACCGGCAGATCCTGGCTAAAGTCTGCCCTGACTTCAATGTCGTAGAAGGCCGGTATACCCATTGCCGAGTTGACGCCGAACGGCGAGGCTGCGCTCGACTCGGATTCGGAACTATGGAAATCGAGCGCCAGACCCATCCGGTCATTGACGTTGTACTCAGCATTGAAACCGATTGAGTCAAGCTCGGTTTTCCAGCCCGCCTGGGAAGTACCGGTGCTCCAGTCGCGGCCGCCGGCGACCTCGCTGTACTGCAGCGGAGAAACCGGTGATTCGGTGAATACACCACTGCCGGAGGCATTCTGGATGAACCAGAATGAGAGGTCATTGCCGCGTTGCTCCAGCTCCGTTTCCGCGTAGGTGTAGTCCAGCGTCATGGTCAGTTTATCGACCGGCTGCCACTGCAGGACCAGTTGGCCGTTGAGTCGTTCGCGGTCAACGTCGTTGACGGCGTATCCCACACTCTGGGGAAGCCAGAACGCCTCACCTTCCGCGGGGGGATTCTGGCTGTTGGGGGGCAGGCCTTGCCAGCTCGAATCCAGGAAGTTACTCGGAACCCAGTCATTGAACACGCCCGCCTGGTTGTAGCCGAATTCGCGTTCCTGGTAAATCGCCGAGATGGTCACGCCGAATGTGCCGTCTTCGCTGACATTGCTGTAGATACCGGAAATTTCAGGTGTCCACGCGCTGTCCTGGTCCGATTCATCGTGGATGGCCTTGGCGCCGAAACTCATCTGCAGATCACCAATGTCCAGCGGCCTCGCCGTTATGACGTTAATGGTTGCGCCCAGGCCGCCCGACGGGATGTTGGCCATGCTGGTCTTGTAAACCTCCACGGCCCGCACCGACTCTGAGGCGAGATTGGAAAAGTCGAAGGAACGGCCGCTGGTGACGCCGGTGGGAAACAGGCTTGAAGTCGGCATGGAGCGACCGTTGAGCAGCACGAGGTTGAAATCAGCGCCGATGCCGCGGACGGTCACGCGCTGCCCCTCTCCTTCAGCACCGACCTGCGCACCAGCCCCTGAACGGTCGATGGAAACGCCTGTAATACGCTGCAATGACTCAGCGAGGTTGGTGTCCGGGAATTTGCCGATGTCCTCGGCAACGATGGCGTCAACAACACCATCGGAATCACGCTTGACGAGTGCAGATTCAGTGAAACTCTGCCTGACGCCGGTGACCACCACCTCTTCCAGAAGGTCCTCTACCTCATCATTAGGGTCCTGGGCTGCGACGGGGGAGATGACTGTGGCGCCCAGAGCCAGGGCAATGCTCTTGGTGAGCGGGTTCAAAAGGGCCGTTTGCTTTTTCACAGTGATTATGACCTCGTAACTCTTTGAAATTATTGAGTTAATTGGAAAATTATAGAAATCCCATCAGCAAATATAAACCAATCTTCTGAAAAATGGAAGCGCTTACACTGTAATGAAACAAAAATGTAAGCGTTTACAGGGCATAAAAATCGAAGAAAAAAACGATTCGAGAACCCAAACGATCATCGCACAAAGATATTCTTTGGCCGACCTGCGCCTTCAAGCCTCCTGGGTGCCAGGCGCGGAGGCCCGGCTGCGTCTTTCCAGGCGCTGACCCTGGCGATACATTCCGGCGAACAACAGTAGAAACGCAACCACAGCCATGACGGCCACAGTAACCTGCCAGACGGTCAAAAGGGCCCGCTCGTGCACCAGTGTCCAGAAAAACTGAATCACGCACAGTGCGGATACCACCATCAAGGTCGGTCGACGCCCTATCCTGCTGACGACCAGCGCGCCAAGAGGTGCGCCAATGACCACAATCGGCGCGGCAGCCAGCCAGTGTTCGAATGTTCCTGCCTGAATGTCGCCGAGCAGAGCCTTGGAGACAATGCCGACGATCGAAGTAAACGCCATCAGGACGACTGAGGTGGGAATGGCGATTTTCAAATCTGCATGGCACCAAAGCACCAAAACCATGTAGATCAGCATGTCAACGCCAACCCCGGTGATGCTGGCCACCGTAAGCCCGCCCAGAAGTCCGACACCAAAGCCCGCCCTGCGATCGAAAGCCCGGTTGTGTGGCGTCATACCGACATAGGCCGCAATTTCATCGATTCGCCTCAGGTGCAGCAGCCCGAAACTGCACCACATCGACGCAAACAGCAGTTTGATGAACAAATCCGAAGCCAGGGGAGCAATATAGACGATCCCAATCGGCGCCCCGATCAGCGTGCCCACCATCGCTGCCTGTAACATGGGGCATTCCAGTGGCTGCCGACGGCAAAGAATGTAGATGCTGGCGCTGGTCATGCCGACAGACTGGACGGCAAAGCTGAAATCCCGGCCCAGCGTGGCCGGCAGATCCATGAGCAGCACCAGCACCGGAAATCCCACGGTACCGCCCCCCATGGGCGTCGAACCCGCAACATAGGATCCCGCGGCCATGGCCACCGCGATCTGCCAGTGGTTCAGGACGGACTGGATGTGTTCCCCGCAAATGACCAGCGTCAGCCAGGCCAGATAAAAGGCCGCCAGCCAAATGAAGAATGGACCCAAGCCCCACCCTCTTGTCGGCGCACTGTCTTTGGTTGGTCTGGCCCCGGATCGGGTCAACTCAAAACCATCCTGCCCGCCAGAAAGCGCCTGGCGGAAGAGAACAATTAAAGCGTTTCACATGGTGTTCGGGTAACAAAACCAGCGCATGATCTCACATTGAATGGTCCAGCGAAGTAGCGCAACCAAAAAAAACAGCTGTTCAGGCAGATAGAAATACGAATCCTGCAGGCTCAGCGGCCGAAAAATGTTCTCGGCCATAAAGGCTTCAAGTGTC
>JBFHEJ010000022.1:0-13945 GCA_041584255.1 Lysobacterales bacterium | reverse complement strand
CGAGCGCCTCGCCCTCGATCACGCATTCGGTGCAGTAGCGGTGCTTCCCCACCTCGAATGATTCCAGCCGCGCGCGCCCAAGGTCGGCCATCGATTCCGGGGTTTCGTCGACGTGGCCTTCGGTCACGTATCGCCAGATTCCCTCCAGCAGATCGACAAAGCCCTGCCCGCCGGCGTCGACCACGCCCGCAGCCTTGAGCACAGGCAATTGTTCGGGTGTGTTTAGAAGGGATTGCTGCGCGCCCGCCAAACCCTCCTCGAGCAATTTCCTGATGTCGCGCTGACCCGCATCGACACTGCGCAAAAGCGCTCCAGAAAAGTCCTCCAGCACCGTCGGCAGCGTCCCCGCAACCGGCTTGGCCATGGCCTTCCAAGCCGCCTCGCTGCCGGCCAGAGACACCCGGGCCAACGTCTCCGCCGTCAACAGCCGGCAACCGCTCGCGGCCGCCTGCAAACCCTCGAAATACTGCGCCATGATCGCGCCGGAATTGCCCCTGGCCCCGTCGAGCGCGGCTTCGGCGACGCGCTCGAGCACGGCATCGGCCCGTTCGACTGGCGGTCCGGCCAGGGCGTCGGAAATTGTCTTGAAGGTGAACGCCATGTTGGTACCGGTATCGCCGTCCGGCACAGGAAATACATTGATGCGGTTGAGATACTCGCGTCGTTGGAAAACGTGTGCGATGCCCGCGTCGAGGGCGCGTTGTAGCCGGGGTCCATCGAGATAGGCGATGGCGGGGCTGCCGTCTGTATTGCGCGGGGACATGCGCGGATGATAAATGACTCGGTGCGCGCTCGCTAAAAACGACGGCCGAAAAACCCAAGTGTTGGCGGATTTCACCGCCGAAAGCCGGGTTGATGCGAATCGGGATCACCGCTTGCGGGCGGTGGCTAGCTCAGCCATGCCAGCGAAAACCGCGACACACAGTGATTTGGCGGCACGTGACTTCCTTCCCATGCGAATCTGGCATGGAAGCTGCATATTTAAGCAGGCAGAGAGCAAGGAGAACGGCCATGCGCGACAGAGACACGATTGAAGACATCAAGAATGCCCTCAACGGCCGGCCGGGCCAGCCCATCGTGTTCGGCGTCTGCAGGGCGCTGGCGGCGCGATGCGGATGCGAGCCCTGGGTAACGCGGGCTGCGACCATCCTGCTGGGCCTGATTTTTACCGTGCCAGTCCTGGCCGCCTACATTGTGCTGGGCTTTTGCCTGAAAGAGACCGAACACCGCACACGCGGTTTCTTCTCCGGTCTCAAGGTCATCATCCAGGAGTGGATCGACAAACTGGCGCGTACATCGCGTCGCGCGTTCGACTCTGACGGTTACCACGGCGAATACCGCTGAATTTTCTGCACAAGATGGGCCATCCATGGCCCACTTGTATGCCGCTTTCGAAAAGCGCGGTTTTCGAATGCTCCCAGGTTCCGCCTGCCGGCACTTCCCTGTGCCGGATCGCGGCCAAAGCCGCTCCTACGATGGGGGGGATTGTGAGAGCAGGTGCAGGAGCGGCTTTGGCCGCGGGCTGGCGATGTCAAGTCTCGGTCGCGAACTCTTGATTTCAATCCAGGAACGCCTTCAGGTCTTCCAGATCAAACGGCCAGAACAGTTCCGCCCCATCTTCAGGCCTGGTCAAAACCGGAATCCGGTTGCCAAAACGCCGTAGCAGGCCGAGGCTCGATTCGATGTTTTCGAAGCGCCAGTCGAGGCCTTGCTCGTCGAGCAGTCTCGCGGCCACCTCGCAAAGGTGACAATCCGGACGGGTGTAAAGGATCAGTTCGCTGCGATGAGTCGAGGCGACGGGCACGGCAACTCCACAAATTCGTTCATCCGCACCATAATAGGCCGCCATGGCAGTCAGCGTCTTCGACCTTTTCAAAATTGGCATCGGGCCGTCGAGTTCCCACACCGTGGGGCCGATGAAAGCCGCCTGCCTGTTCGTCACACGATTGGACGAAAACGGGGTGCTGCAATCGGTTGACCGGCTGCAGGTGACGCTCTTTGGCTCCCTTGCACACACCGGGCGTGGCCATGGCACCGACAAGGCGGTGATGCTCGGCCTGGAAGGCGAAATGCCCGACCGCATCGATCCGGACGTGATCGATAGCCGGCTCGCCGCGATCCGTGAAGGCGAGTCGATCAACCTCAAGGGTGACCATCGCATCGGCTTCGTCGAGAAATCGGACCTCAAGTTCAACAAGCGGGAACGATTGCCGCACCACCCCAACGGTATGCGCTTCGAGGCCTTCGATGCCTCCGGCGAGAGCCTGCTCGTCCGGGAGTATTACTCGGTAGGCGGTGGATTCGTGGTCAATCTCGATGAGGCGGCAAAAGACCGCATCGTCAAGGACCGCACCGAGCTGCCCTACCCCTTTTCAACCGGTGACGAGTTGCTGGCCCTGTGCGCCAAACACGATCTGCGCATCGCCGAAATCATAATGGCCAACGAGCAGGTCTGGCGCCGTAAGAAGGAGATTCGCGCCGGGCTGAAGAAAATCTGGAATGCGATGGAAGCCTGTATGGAACGCGGTTTCCGCCAGGACGGCGTGCTGCCCGGCGGCCTCAAGGTGCAACGCCGGGCACCCAGGCTCTATGCCCAACTCACCGCGCAGTCAAACAATGTGGACGACCTCGCGACGCTGGATTGGGTCAACCTGTTCGCCCTCGCGGTTAACGAAGAGAATGCTGCCGGTGGGCGGGTCGTGACCGCACCAACCAACGGCGCCGCCGGCATTATCCCTGCCGTCATCCAGTACTACCGCAGGTTTGTCCCGGATGCCGATGACGAAGGCACTCTGGAATTCCTGCTAACTGCGGGAGCCATCGGCATCCTGTACATCCAAAATGCGTCCATTTCGGGTGCCGAGGTGGGCTGCCAGGGTGAAGTCGGCGTCGCCTGCTCGATGGCCGCCGGTGGACTCACGGCGGCGATGGGCGGCACCATGTCGCAAGTGGAAAACGCCGCCGAGATCGGCATGGAACACAACCTCGGCCTGACCTGTGATCCAGTCGGCGGTCTGGTGCAGATTCCGTGCATCGAACGCAACGCCATGGGCGCGGTCAAGGCCATCAACGCTCAGCGGATGGCGTGCCGCGGCGACGGCAAACACCGCGTGTCGCTGGACAAGGTCATCAAGACCATGCGCGACACGGGCGCGGATATGAAATCGCACTACAAGGAAACGTCACGCGGCGGATTGGCGGTGAATGTCATCGAGTGCTGATTCGCGACCTTAAGGTCGGTCCTAAAGGATGCGATTGTAGGAGCGAGCCTCAACTCGCGAATGCCGCGACGAGTTGCAACTGCGGTAAGATGAACCGCGCTTGAGGAAGAAATCTTGCGATACCGGGGTCTTACCATGAAAGGGAATTCAATGGTCCGATTTGCTATTCAATCCATCCTTGCCAGCCTGCTGTACGCGGCCGCAATCTCCATGCTGCACGCAGACAACATCTACAAGTTCCAGGATGAGGACGGCAACTGGCATTTCACCGACCGGCTTCCCAAAGACCAGCAGGATTTTGAGGCCGTGTACATGGAACGCGACCCGGAGCCGAGAATCACCCTTCGCCAGGAAGGCACGCAGTTCAATCCTGTATACACGCTGCACAACCGATACTGGGGCCCCGCCGAAATCGAGCTTAGCCTGGCCGAGGCCAGCAATGTAATCACCGAACCAACACTTCCCCGGCGCCTCGTCCTAAACGGCCAGCAAGAAGAGACCGTGCTCGGCATCGGTGCGCTCGACCCGCGCAAACCCTTCAGCTATCGGCTCAATTTCCGCTGGGCGCCGGGCCGGCCCAATCCCCTGCCGGTAAGCGGGCTCGTTTTACACCCACCTTTTGCCGAAGGCGAGGCTTACGTTATCAGCCAGGGGTTCAACGGCGAAACTACCCACATCGGTCCTGACAGCCAGTTCGCGGTTGACATCGCTATGCCGGTCGGCACCCCGGTGCTGGCCGCCCGCGATGGCACGGTGATGGACGTCGAGGAAGACTTCAACGAGGGCGGAACCGACAAGGCGGAGTACCTGGAACGGGCCAATCGTGTCCTGATTCTCCATGATGACGGCACCATGACCGTCTACGCCCATGTCGACCTGGCCAGCGTCAACGTCCGCCCCGGATTGCACGTGCGCGCCGGGCGCCAGATCGCCCGCTCCGGCAACACGGGCTTTACCACCGGGCCGCACCTGCATTTTGCGGTGCAACAAAATATCGGCATGGAGGTCGTTTCGCTGCCCTTCAAGTTTGAACGCACGGAAGGCGATCCCGTCGAGCCGCGCCGCATGGAGCTGCTCAAAGGCACCCTGCCCCGCCGGTAACACGCACGGTGAGCTCAGCCGAGGGCCCACGCACGACACCGGCCTAAAAAGGCACCCAGAGTCGGCCGGTAAGCAAGTGAGCCGAGGCTGAGCGGTTCCATCACGGCCCACTGGACATTACTGCCCTAATTTCTTTGCTACACTGGCGCGCTTTTTCACAACGCCCAACCCATGCCGGAACAACAAAAATCAAGCCTTGCAAGCGAAGTCGCTCGCCGACGTACGTTCGCAATAATTTCTCACCCCGATGCGGGCAAAACCACGCTGACGGAGAAGCTGCTGCTGTTCGGGGGAGCGATCCAGATGGCGGGCGCCGTCAAGGCCAAGAAAGCGGCGCGCCATGCTACGTCCGACTGGATGAAAATGGAAAAGGAGCGTGGCATTTCGGTCACCAGCTCGGTGATGCAATTCAAGTATCGCGACTACGTGGTCAACCTGCTCGACACGCCGGGCCACGCGGATTTTTCGGAAGACACCTACCGCACCCTGACCGCGGTCGACTCGGCCCTGATGGTCATCGACTGCGCCAAGGGCGTGGAGGAGCGCACCATCAAGCTGATGGAGATCTGCCGCATGCGCACGACGCCGATCTTCACTTTCATCAACAAGCTGGACCGTGAAGGCCGGGACCCGATGGAACTGCTGGACGAGGTGGAGTCGGTGCTGGGCATCGAATGCGCGCCCGTGACCTGGCCCATTGGCATGGGCCGGCGGCTCAAGGGTGTTTATCACCTGCTCAACGACGAAGTGTTGCTCTATGAGTCGGGCAAAAACTATGTCACGCAAGAAGCCGCCGTGATCGATGGGATCGACAGCCCGGAGCTCGACGAGCGCCTCGGCAGCGATGCCGGCGAGTTGCGCGAGGAGATCGAACTGGTCAAGGGCGCCAGCCATGCCTTTAACAAAGATTCCTACCTTGCTGGAAAACAGACGCCGGTGTTTTTTGGCTCCGCCATCAACAACTTTGGCGTCACGCCGCTGCTGGACGCATTCGTGGAAAATGCACCGGCGCCCTCCGAACGGCAAACGGTTGGCCGCACGGTGAGCGCCAGTGAACCCAAACTGACTGGATTCATCTTCAAGATTCAGGCCAACATGGACCCTGCGCACCGCGATCGTGTCGCGTTCATGCGCATCTGTTCGGGTCAGTTCAAATCAGGAATGAAGATGTTTCATGTTCGTCTCGGCAAGGAGATCAAGGCAGCCAATGCGCTGACCTTCATGGCGCAAAGCCGTGAGCACATCGAGTCGGCCTGGCCAGGGGATATCGTCGGCCTGCACAATCACGGCACCATCAGCATCGGCGATACCTTTTCCGAGGGCGAATCGCTGCAATTCACCGGCATCCCCAATTTCGCCCCCGAGCTGTTTCGCCGGGCGCGGCTGCGCGACCCGCTCAAGCTCAAGCAACTCCAAAAGGGACTGGAACAGCTTTCCGAGGAGGGCGCCACGCAGTTCTTTCGCCCGCTGCAGAATAACGATCTGATCCTCGGCGCAGTCGGCATTCTGCAGTTCGACGTGGTCGCCTATCGCCTGCAGAACGAGTACAACGTCGACGCCATCTTCGAGCAGGTCAACATCGAGACCGCGCGCTGGGTGCGCTGCGATGATCACAAGAAGCTCGACGATTTCATTGCCAGGCTGGGCCAGAACCTCGCCTACGACGCGGCGGGTCAGCTCGTTTATCTCGCGCCTTCGCGCGTCAACCTGCAATTGACCGAGGAGCGCTGGCCGGATCTCGAGTTCGCCAGGACGCGCGAGACCACGATCTTCGCCGATGCGGGGCCAGGCTAAAGTGCCAGGGTCGCGACTCCGGCGCTCTACCCTGACCCCTATATTCCCCTCCCAGGACCGTCGCACCCGCGTCTGGGCCATTGCCCTGCCGATCATGGGCGGGATGATGTCCCAGAACATTCTCAACCTGGTCGATATCGGCATGGTCGGCCGCCTCGGCGACGCCGCGCTGGCGGCTACCGGGATCGGCAGTTTTTCGAGCTACCTCGCCATCTCGTTCATCATCGGCCTTTCCGCGGGCGTCCAGGCGCTCGCGGCCCGTCGCCTGGGGGAGGAGCGCCATTCCGAGACCGCGGTTCCCCTCAATGGCGGCCTCATTCTGGCGCTGGTGCTCGGTCTCCCGCTGTGCCTCATATTGATCTGGGCAGCGCCCTGGGCCTTTGGCTTTCTTTCGGAAGACCCCGAGGTCATCGCCCTCGGCACCCCATACCTGCAAGTGCGGGTGGCGGCGATGGTGGCGGTGGGGATGAACTTTTCCTTCCGTGGGTACTGGAGCGCGATCCACATGACGGGGCTGTACCTCAAGACCCTGCTGATGATGCACGCGCTCAATATCTTCCTGAACTGGGTGCTGATCTTCGGCAATCTCGGCGCACCGGCGCTGGGGGTTTACGGCGCCGGGCTGGCCACCACGATCTCGGTCTACTGCGGCACAGCGATCTACTTCATGTTCGCGCTGCGCCATGCCCGGGACAAGGGCTTCCTGCATGGCGTACCGTCGCGCCAAACCCTGTGGCAGCAGCTCAAGCTCTCGCTGCCGGCAAGCATGCAGCAGGTAGCCTTCTCGGCCGGCCTGGTCACGCTGGTGTGGATCGTGGGGCAGATCGGCACCGCCGAAGTGGCGGCGGTGAATGTGCTGATGACCTTCCACATCACGGCCATCTTGCCAGCCTTTGGGATGGCGTTGGCCGCGACCACGCTGGTCGGCAACGCACTGGGCCGCAACGATGTCGAGGACGCCGCGCGCTGGGGCTGGAACGTCGCCATCCTGACCGCGATCTATGGCGTGGTGCTGGGACTGATCCTGATCCCGCTGGCCCGGCCCATCCTGGGATTTTTCCTGACCAATGCCGAAACGGCCGAACTGGCCTTCCTGCCAATGGTTTTCTGGGCGCTCGCCATTGGTTTCGACACCATGGGCATGGTGCTGATGAACGCCCTGATCGGCGCCGGCGACACCCGCCGCAGCATGTGGATCAGCGTGATTGCGCAGTGGCTGTTCTTCCTGCCCCTGGCCTATCTCATTGGCCCGGTGCTCGGCTTTGGCCTCATCGGCGTTTGGCTGCTCAACGGCGTGTATCGCGCCGGACAGGCGCTCGTTTGCGCGCAGCAGTGGCACGCGCGTAAGTGGGTCGGCATAAATATTTGACCACGATGCGCCATCCTGACCTGATTGCATCTCGCCTATGAAACCCGTGCTTTTCAGAGGCATACGCGCCAGGCGGGCCGTTATACATCTTAAGGCGTAGTTACGCGGCGGTTTGCCACAGCGGGTTAATACTTATACATTGCCGGGAAAATAATCAGAGGCTCCGCGCATGCTCGGCACCATCGCCTTCGGAATATTCGGCCTGACCGTCCTGGTCAGCATCGCCTTCGCAATATGTCCGAACAAGAAAGCGATTGACTGGAAGCTGGTGGCCTCCGGCATCAGCCTGCAACTCCTGTTTGCGATCATCGTCATCCTGGTGCCCGGCGGGCGCGATGTATTCGATTTCCTGAGTCGAATATTCGTCAAGATCGTCAGCTTTGCACTCGATGGCGCCAGCTTCATCTTCGGCGACCTCGCCAGCATCGAGAATTTCGGCTTCGTGTTTGCCTTCCAGGTGCTGCCCACCATCATCTTTTTTGCCTCGCTGATGGCGGTGCTTTACCACCTGGGCATCATGCAGAAAATCGTCCAGGGCATGGCCTGGGTGATGCTCAAAATCCTGCGCGTCAGCGGCGGCGAGTCGCTTTCGGTCGCCGCCAACGTGTTCGTCGGCCAGACCGAGGCGCCGCTCGTCGTCCGGCCCTATATCGCCAGGATGACCGAGTCGGAGCTGTTCACCATGATGGTGGGCGGCATGGCCACCATCGCGGGCGCGGTGCTGGCTGCCTACATCGCCATGCTCGGCGGCGCGGACGAGGCGGCACGCCTGTTCTATGCCCGTCACCTGCTGGCCGCCAGCGTGATGGCGGCGCCGGCCACGATCGTCATCTCCAAGATCCTCAAGCCTGAAGTCGACGAGTCGCTGACCAAGGGCTCGGTCAAACTGGAAGTCGAAAAGACCGCGGGCAACGTCATCGAAGCCGCAGCCAACGGCGCCGGCGACGGCGTCAGGTTGGCGCTCAATGTCGGCGGCATGCTGCTTGCCTTTATTGCGCTGATCGCCATGATCGACTACCCGCTTGGCTGGCTGGGCCAGGTGACGGGCCTGCAGGAAGTCATCGGTCAGCCCCTGAGCCTGTCCATCATTCTCGGCTACATTCTTTCCCCGCTGGCCTGGGTCATCGGCGTGCCGTGGCAGGACGCCGTGACGGTGGGCGGCCTGATCGGCACCAAGGCGGTCACCAATGAATTCGTCGCCTACAGCAACCTGGTGGAACTCAAGGACACCATGTCGGACAAGGCGGTGCTGGTGTCCACCTACGCGCTGTGCGGTTTTGCCAATTTCTCCTCGATTGCCATCCAGATCGGCGGCATCGGCGGTCTGGCCCCGAACCGCAAGCCAGACCTCGCCCGCCTGGGCCTGTACGCCGTGCTCGGAGGCACACTGGCAACCATGATGACGGCCACTATCGCCGGGGTGCTGACCACCATCGGTAGCTAGGACCTTGTCCCACCCATCACAATTTTCGCTGGTCAGGCAACAGCGCTTCATGCCGTTCTTCATGACCATGGGCCTGGGGGCCTTCAATGACAATGTCATCAAGAACGCCCTCGCCGCACTGCTGGTGTTCGAGAGTGTTCGCCTGGCGGGGATGAATACCGATCAGCTCGTCAACCTCAGCGCCATGCTGTTCATACTCCCTTATTTCCTGTTCTCGGCGCTGTTCGGCCAGTTCGCCGATAAGTACGAGAAATCGGTCCAAATCCGACGGGTGAAGTTGCTGGAAGTGGTCATCATCGTGGTGGCCTCGCTCGGCTTTTACCTCCACAACATCCCAATCCTGTTTCTCGCGCTGTTCCTGCTGGGCCTGCAGTCCACCATCTTCGGGCCAATCAAGTACGGCATCCTGCCGCAGGTGCTGGATGAGAGAGAGCTGGTGGGCGGCAACGGCCTGGTCGAGATGGGCACCTTCGTCGCCATCCTACTTGGCACCATCGCGGGGCCACTGTTGGCTGGTATCGAAGTCTCCTGGCCCTATTGGGTCAGTGCCACGGGCCTGGTTGTCGCGCTGCTGGGCTACTGGGCCAGCTGCATGATCCCGAGGGCCGAGGCGGCCGACCCCGGGCTCGAGATCAACTGGAACATTTTCACCGAGACCATTCGCAACATCCGCTTTATCAACGAAAACCGCACAGTGCTCAACAGCGTGCTGGGCATCTCCTGGTTCTGGTTCTTCGGCACCGTTTTCCTGGTGCAGGTGCCGAGCTACACCCAGAACGTCCTGGGTGGCGATGAAGTGCTGATGTCTGCGCTGTTGGGTCTGTTCATCATCGGCATCAGCACCGGCTCGCTGCTGTGTGAGCGCCTTTCCGGCGGGCAGGTCGAAATCGGCCTCGTGCCCCTGGGCGCTTTCGGGCTGACCCTGTTCGGCATCGACGTCTATTTCGCCTCCCCCGTTGCGCCGATCCCGGGCCTAACGGCCGCGCAATTTTTCTCCGACGCCAGCAACCTCAGGATTGGCATCGACCTGGTCCTGATCGGCATATTCGGGGGGTTTTATACCGTGCCGCTCTATGCCCTGGTGCAGTCGCGCTCGCATCCCGGGCACCGTTCCAGGGTCATCGCTGGACTCAACATCCTCAACGCGCTGTTCATGGTGGTGGCGTCCCTGATGGCCATGCTGGTTCTCGGCAGGCGTGGTTTTTCCATCCCCGAACTGTTCCTGATGACCGCGATTCTCAATGCGGTCGTGGCCGTCTACATCTTCTCACTGGTGCCGGAATTCCTGATGCGCTTCCTGGTGTGGCTGCTGATCCACACCATTTACCGCGTGCGCGTGACTGGCACGGCGAACATTCCCCGCGAAGGGCCGGTCATTTTGGCCTGCAACCACGTCAGCTTTGTCGACCCGCTGATCGTCGGCGGCATGATCCGGCGCCCGGTGCGCTTCGTCATGTACTACCGGATCTACAACATCCCCCTGCTGAAATTCATCTTCAGGACGGGCAAGGCCATTCCGATTGCTTCACGCAAGGAAGATCCGGAGATACTGGCGGCAGCCTTCGAGCGGATGCACGAGGTCCTGCGCGATGGCGAGGTCCTGGGCATCTTTCCGGAAGGGGGGATTACGAGGGATGGCGAGATCCAGGAATTCAAACCGGGTATCGACAAGCTGATTACCGAGCAGCCGGTGCCCGTGGTGCCGATGGCACTGTGCAACCTGTGGGGCTCGATGTTCAGCCGCCGCGACCCCCTGCACAAGCGTCGGCCTTACAAGCTGTGGGCGAAGATCGAACTGCGCATCGGCGAGCCGATCCCGCCTGAGGAGGTCAACGCCGAGCGCCTGCGGGAGGAAGTGGTACGATTGAGGGGTGATGAGCGCTAGGCTTCTGCATCGCCGAAGGCGACCCGGCAGCATGTTGCTGTTGTTCCTCCTGCTGGGCACGCTTTCCCCGGTGTCCGGTCTCCAGGCCGGCGGCTGCCCGAACCTCCAGCATATCCAGGGGGGCGGGACGGTGCCCGATCTGATCCTCTCTGCGATCGATCCTGGAGAGTGGATCGAGGTCTTCAATCCAGGTGTTGCGCCTTACGATTTCGACGCCTCTGTAGGCGACCTCTGTTCGCCCTTTCTCTATGCGCTGTTCTCCAGCCTCGGCCCAGGCATCGTTTTGGACCCCGGCAGCTACGCAAGACTGCCATGGCCTGTCACCTTTCCCGATACGGAAACCGGGGGGCAAATCATCATCTACAACGTGGCCGCCGGACACACCCAGGGCAACATCGCCGATTTCGTTTGTTGGGGCAGCGGCGACGGCGGCCGCAAGGGCCAGGCCGAAACCGTCGGAAAGTGGATCGGTGACTGCGCTCCGGCGATCTCCCCCGGCATGACCATCCGCCGGCTGGTCGGCACCGACGGCATCACCGCCGCTTCCTACGACACCAATGCGCCTCCACAGAACTGCGCGGAAGGCGCCGGCCTGGATTACGCCGACGGCTTCGAAGAATTAGTGCCATAAGGCGAACATTTCGAGTCACGATGACAGGCTGCTCTTTGCACCCCGAATGGGTTCCAGGCCAGAGCCGTCACTCGTCATCCCGATGGATGCCGCACTTCCAGCAGTTTTCGAATTGCCCCTCGATATCGATCCCGCACTCGGGGCATACCCAGTCTGACGCCCGCCGGCCTTCCGGAAGCTCGACCTGTAACAGCGCCCTGGCGCGCTCGACGTCGCGTTTTTTGAGTACGAAGAGCTGCGGACAGATCTCGACGAAGGGAATCTCGCCCAGCGCCCCCGAGGCATACTGATTTTTCAAAAACGTCGCGATCCCGTTGGATTCCAGAATCGACTGCATTTGGCCGACCCGGCTGAGGTCGAAATTCTCATAGACTTTAAACACCGCTTTCCCTTGCAAACAGCTTGGCCGGGTCGCGCATGGCCTTGAACTCCAGGTGATTGCCGGCCGGATCGCGGAGAAACATCGTGGCCTGTTCGCCGACCTGTCCCTCGAAGCGGATTTGCGGTTCGATGATGAATTTAACGTCGGCACGCTGCAGCCGCTCGCGCAAGGCTTTCCACTGGTCCATCGACATCACCAGGCCGTAATGCGGCACAGGAACCTTCTCGCCATCCACGGGGTTGCGGATGCCGGCCCCGACAGCACCCAGGTGACAGACGAACTGGTGACCGAAAAAGTCGAAGTCCACCCATTGATCCGAACTGCGCCCTTCTGCACAGCCCAACAGCCCGCCGTAAAATTCGCGCGCCGCCTCGAGGTCATCCACCACCACGGCAAGATGAAAGGGAAATTCCGGTTTGATATTTGCCACCCCGTTCTCCGCTAAAATATAGACTGATCGGACCGAAGCGAAAAACAACAATGATCCGCGCCAGTATTATGCAATCTTCCTGCCTGCTCCGTAACGCACCGATTGGCTAGGCCCACATGAACCGTCCGCAATTCAGTTCGCGCCTTGCCGCCCTGCTGGCCATGGCGGCATTCGCGGTCGGTGTGGGCAACGTCTGGCGCTTCCCCTACGTCATGGGGCAGAACGGTGGCAGCGCATTTCTGCTCATCTACCTGTTGTTCGTTCTGCTTCTGGCCGTGCCGGCCCTTGTCGCCGAATGGTCCCTGGGGCGCTCGACGCAATCGGGACCCGTCAAGGCGTTCAGGGCAGCCTACGGCAAGAGGCTTGGCCTGCCGCTAGGATTCCTGGCGATGTTCACCCTGTTCATGGCGCTCAGCTACTACTGCATCATCGTGGGCTCGGTGCTGTACTCGGCCTGGTTCGCCACGGTCACCGGCTTCGAGGCCCAAACCCTGGCTTCCTATCAGGACGGGTTAGCCAACAATCTCCTGCAGTACTTCATGGCGGCGGGGCTGACCGTATTCTGCCTGTGGGTGGTGCACCGTGGTCTGCAGCGCGGCATCGAGGCCATGAACAACCTGCTGATGCCGATTTTCGCCATCGTTGCGCTGTACATGGTGGGTGTCGCCCTCACGCTGGACGGCGCGATGCCCAAACTGGTGGAATTTTTCCAACCGGATTTTTCCAAAACCGGTCCGGGAGTCTGGTTCGCGGCGATGGGCCAGGCTTGTTTTTCCATCGGGATCTCGGGTGCCGTCGGCGTGATGTACGGCAGCTACCTGCACCATGACGAGAAATTGCTGCCGACAGCCGCTTCGACCGGCCTGATCGACACCGGCGCGGCGCTGATGGCTTCATTGTTTGTCGTTCCGGCTGTGCTGGTCTTCGGCCTCGACATGGCGCAGGGGCCGACCCTCCTGTTCAACACCCTTCCCGAACTGTTCAACGTGATGCCAGGCGGGCGCTGGTTGGCTGGACCCTTCCTCGCCGCCTGGGGGCTGGTGGCCGTGCTGACCATCGTCGCCGCATTCGAGACGGTGATCAGTGGTCTACAAGATTACTTTGGGGAGCGATTCAGCCGTATGGGGCTGATCCTGGTGATCGGCGGTCTGCTCATCGCGGTCATGCTGCCTATCGCGTTCAATCCCCAGGTCATCGGCCCCCTCGACGTCATATTCGGCTCGGGCATGTTCATGTTCGGCTGCATGATGGCGGTCATCGGAATCGGATGGGGGCTGGGCAAGGCAGCGCTCAGGACTCAGGTTGCGCTTGGTCTGAGTGAACGCACCGCGTCATGGCTGACTTTCTGGATTCGGTGGGTGGTCCCGGCTTCCCTCTTCGCCATCCTGAGCGGCTTCATCCTTACCAGCGCCGGGTTGATCTAGGCAGGCGGAAACATTGCAGGAGCGACCCTGCGGTCGCGATTTCGCAAGCACAAGCTCGCTCGTGCAGGAAAAAAGCAGTCGTGCGTCTACTCTTCGTCCAGAAACCTGAGAGACGCGGAGTTTATACAGTACCGCATCCCGGTCGGAGGCGGCCCATCCGGGAAGATGTGGCCCAGGTGGGCATCGCATTTTGGACACAACAACTCGATGCGGCGCATGCCATGGCTGTCGTCAAAGCGCTGCACGATGTCGGCGTCGTCCATT
>JBFHEJ010000021.1:0-14228 GCA_041584255.1 Lysobacterales bacterium | reverse complement strand
TCGATGAAGTGATGCGCGCTATCTACGATAGAATCGAGATTAGCGGCGCAAGGTATTGATTTTATTTGTAAGGTATATATATATTTCGGGCCGTGCCACGTACGGCAAACATTAACGGGCGGGCCAACCGTCCCACAACCTTGGTGGGCTGTCGTCAATTGGCGATCGCCTTTGAGTCAACAACAACATGAATGAAAGTTTTGAAGCACTATTCGAAGAGAGCCTGGCGACAAAAAACCTCAAGCCGGGCAGTATCGTAACCGGCGAAGTTATGGAAATCCGCGACGACGCAGTCGTGGTGAATGCCGGCCTCAAATCTGAAGGCATCGTGCCGATCAGCCAGTTTCGCAATGGGGACGGCGAACTAGAAGTAGAAGTCGGCGACCAGGTCGAAGTTGCGCTGGATACCGTGGAAGACGGTTTCGGCGAAACGCGGCTATCACGCGACAAGGCTAAGCGGGCCATGGTTTGGGACCGCCTGGAGTCCGCCTTCGAAGAAGAAGAGACCGTCGAAGGCAAGATCAGTGGCAAGGTAAAGGGCGGCTTTACTGTCGATATCGAGGACATCCGCGCATTCCTTCCCGGCTCGCTGGTCGACGTACGCCCGGTCCGCGATCCGGCGTATCTCGAGGGCAAAGACCTCGAATTCAAAATTATCAAGCTCGATCGTCGCCGCAACAATATCGTGGTTTCGCGACGCGCCGTGGTCGAGAAAGAATTCAGCGCAGAGCGCGAAGCGCTGCTGGAGCGCCTTGAAGAAGGCGCGATCGTCAAAGGCGTGGTGAAGAACCTGACCGACTACGGCGCCTTCCTGGATCTAGGCGGCATCGACGGCCTGCTGCATATCACCGACATGGCCTGGAAACGCGTTCGCCACCCGTCCGAAGTCGTGGAAGTTGGTGACGAACTGGATATTCGGGTGCTGCGGTTCGACCGCGAGCGCAATCGCGTTTCCCTCGGACTCAAGCAGCTTGGAGAGGATCCGTGGACCGACATCACACGCCGTTACCCGGTAGGCACGCGCCTTTTCGGAACCGTGTCGAACATCACTGACTATGGCTGTTTCGTGGAAATTGAAGACGGCGTTGAGGGGCTGGTCCACGTATCCGAAATGGACTGGACCAACAAGAACGTCAATCCGGCCAAAGTCGTGCAGCCCAATGACGAAGTAGAAGTCATGGTGCTCGATATCGACGAGGAGCGCCGCAGGATTTCTCTCGGCATGAAGCAGTGCACCGACAATCCCTGGGAGACGTTTGCCGCCATCCAGAACAAAGGCGACAAGGTCACCGGCGCGATCAAGTCCATCACGGATTTTGGCATTTTCATCGGGCTCGAGGGCGGCATCGACGGGCTCGTTCACCTGTCTGACCTGTCCTGGCATGAAAGTGGCGAGGATGCGGTGCGCAACTACAACAAGGGTGAAGAGATCGAAGCGGTTGTGCTCGCCGTGGATCCTGAGCGCGAACGTATTTCGCTGGGCATCAAGCAACTAGACCAGGATCCATTCGCGACCTTCATGGCGGATCACCCGCGTGGCAGTGTGCTTAAGGGCAAAGTCACGGAAGTGGACGCCCGCGGTGCGAAGATTGACCTCGGAGACGGCATAGAGGGCTACCTCAAGGCCTCGGAAATCAAGAAAGAGCGCGTCGAAGACGCAACGCGTGAGCTCGAGGTTGGCCAGGAGGTCGAGGCCAAATTCATCAGTCTCGATCGTAAGGGTCGTACCCTGAACCTCTCGATCCGGGCCAAGGACAGCGAAGAACTGCAGGAAGCGCTCGAGGAATACCAGCATAGCAACGCCTCCCGCGGCACGACCTCCCTGGGTGACCTGCTCAAGGAACAACTCGACGAAAAAGCGTAAGGCTGAATGGGGGCAGGCAGCGACGCCTGCCCCCTGATTTGTATGTATCGGGTGGGGGCGGAGATGAGGCTTCCATCGTTCAAGGGAAAAAGAACGCGCCATGACTAAATCTGAGTTGATCGACCGTCTCGCCGAGCAGCAAAAGCACCTCCATCACCTCGATGTGGAGCTTGGCGTCAAGACCATTCTTGAACAGATGAGCGCCTCGTTGGCCGCCGGCGAACGCATAGAAGTTCGCGGGTTTGGGAGTTTCTCGTTGCATTACCGTGCGCCTCGCATGGGACGAAATCCCAAGACTGGTGAACCTGTAGCGCTTCCCGGCAAGCACGTGCCCCACTTCAAACCTGGCAAAAGCCTCCGCGAACGGGTGGACTACAAGAGCAAGTAGTCGACCGGTCCTGGCCGGGCTGCAGGAGCCACGATGTACCGAATCGGCTTCATCATTCTTGCCCTCGCAGCCATCGCGCTGGGATTGATTGTAGGGACACTGAACTCCGAGCCCGTAGCGGTCGATCTGCTATGGATTCAGTTCCAGTGGCCGCTGGGCCTGGTCATGCTGATCGCCCTTGTTTGCGGATTCCTGGTCGGCATTGCCCTGGTCTGGATTACCGCCGTGGTGCCGGTCCGCGTACGTATGAGGAAGCTCAGGGCGCAGGCCGAACACTCAGGCCATCCGCCCGAGCCCGGGGATGCTTGAATATCTGCTTCTGGCCGCCATTCCGCTGGCGGCCTGGTTTGGCTGGTGGCTGGCCCGCACCATCCAGAGAAAATCTTCACGGCGAAAAAATCGTTTGTTCAGCAGCCAGTATTTCCAGGGACTGAACTACCTTCTGAATGAACAGCCCGACAAGGCCATCGAGGTCTTTCTCGAGCTTGCCGAGGTCAACGAGGATACGGTGGAAACCCACATGGCGCTTGGCAACTTGTTTCGGCGCCGTGGTGAGGTTGATCGTGCTATCCGATTCCACCAGAACATTATCGCCAAAGAGCGACTAAAGCCTGAACAGCGAACCCGCGCGCTGTTGGAACTTGGCGAAGACTATATGCGCGCCGGGCTGCTGGACCGGGCCGAAAGGCTGTTTTCCGAATTGATTGAGCGTGACGCACACACGCCGCCGGCATTGCGCAGCCTGCTGGAAATCTACCAGCAGGAGAAGGACTGGACCGAGGCGCTCGAGCAGGCCCAAAGGCTGGAAAAAATCACTGGCGAACATATGGGCGACGTCATGGCGCAATTCTGCTGTGAAATGGCCGAAGAAGCGCTGAAGAAGGGCGACCGCGAGCTGGTCAGGCGTCACTTGCGACAGGCGCGTCGCCACCATCCTGAGTGCGTGCGGGCATCGCTGATCATGGCGCAGCTATGCGAGGACGAGGAAAATTATTGCGGCGCCATGGATGCTTACGAAGAGGTCGCCCACCTTGATGCCGACTATATACCGGACATCATTGCGCCCTATCTCGAGGTTGCCGAGAAGGCTGGATTGATGGACCGCTGCCGGGCCAGCCTGGAGGCCTGGCGTGAACGCTACGATGGCATCAGCCTGACATTGAAGCTGACTGAGTTCATTGCCAGGGACGGGGGCAGCGAAGAAGCCGGCAAGTACCTGACCGAATCCCTGGCCAAAAAACCCTCGGTGCGGGGTCTGGATTACCTGATCGATCTGAGTCGGGAAGGCCAGTTGTCGGTCGGATCGGGCGACGACATTCTCAAGGCTGTGACTTCACGCCTGCTGGGCCGCGAACCCAGATATCGCTGCAGCCATTGCGGTTTCAGCGGACTGACGCACCACTGGCTGTGCCCGAGCTGCAAGCGCTGGAGTACGACCAAGACGATTCACGGCGTGCTCGGCGAGTAGTGCCTCCGGCAAGCGCAGCGAATATCGCGCCATGATTGTTGCCGCAACAACATTCTTCCTCTCGCTTGGCCTCACCGGCGTTGCCGCCTGGTATGCCCGGCGGCGCGGCCTGCTGGCCATGCCCGATGAGCGAAGCAGCCATGCCAGCGCGGTCCCCAGTGGCGGCGGACTGGGTCTCGTGCTGTCCTGGGTACTGGTGTCGCTAAGCCTGTTGTTCGGAAGTGCACCGTCTTTTTGGCTTGCGGGCATACTTCCGGGGGCACTGGTTCTCGCCGCGGTCGGCTGGGTCGACGATCATCACCCGTTGCGGGCGAGTTTGCGGTTCGCCGTTCAGCTTGCAGTCAGTTTGTATCTGCTAGCGTTGGCGGGCAGGACCGGGCTGCTCGATTCGGCACTGATGCTGATTCTTTCCGGCTTGTGGCTGTTGTGGATCGCCAACCTCTACAACTTCATGGACGGCAGCCACGGCATGGCCGGTTCGCAGGGTGTGTTTTCGGGTCTTGTCCTGTGGTGGCTGTTCCGCGAGGCAGGGGCGGCGGAAATGTCGCTGGTCAGCCTCATGATCGCCGCTTCCTGCCTGGGTTTTCTGCCCTGGAACCTGGTGCGTAACCGGGTTTTCATGGGCGATGTGGCCAGTGTGCCACTGGGGTATGCGTTGGCTGGCCTGTGTGTTTACGGCGTCGGCAGTGGTTCGATCAGCGCGGTGCAGGCCATGCTGGTACTGGCGGTGTTCATCGTGGACGCCAGCCTGACGCTGCTGGGAAGGGTGCTGAGGGGTGAGCGGTGGTATACTGCGCACCGGCAACATCTCTACCAGCGGCTGATTGCGTCGGGCCGCTCGCACGAAAGCGTGCTGGCCCTGTACATAACAATAAATATCGTGCTGGTATTGCCAGCCGTTGTTGTCACGGTCAGACAGCCGGAGATCGCTTGGTTGGTAGCGCCGGGCCTGATCGCGACGATGATTGTTGGATGGATCCTGGCAATTAGGCGTCTTGGAGTGACGGCTTGAGAAACAAGAATTTTAAAAAAGCCCTGCGGCTGTTGCGTCATCCGCGTGCGGCAGTCGTGGTCCATGATCTCGTCATGGTGGCGCTTTCCAGCCTTGCCGCGGGATGGTTCGTTCACCAGTTTGCCAGCCTTGGCATCGCACCTTCTATTCCCCTCACCGCCGAACTCGCCGTCGTCATCACGCTGCAAGGTCTGGTGTTGTGGGCAACGGGTCTCTACAAGGGTTTGTGGCGTTTCGCCAGTTTTCCCGACCTGTGGAATATCGCGCGGGCCGCGTTTTTCGGCACGCTGCTCATTTTCACTTGCCTGACGTTTATGGTTGGCTCGGCGATTCAGCAGAGCCTCGGCGCGATACTGATTTATCCTGGTTTGCTGTTCCTGGCGCTGGGCTTGCCGCGCATGTGTTACCGCATCTGGAAGGACTCGGGCGTACCGTCGCGCCACCGGGTGCCCGGCGGTCAGCGCGTGCTGGTGCTTGGTGCCGGGCGCTCCGGCGCCATGCTCGAGCGGGAGCTTCGGCACCGGGGCGGATTCGAGGTCATCGGTTTTCTCGACGACGATGCCAAGCTGCGTGGCGCCCAGGTTCACGGCATTCCCGTGCTGGGACCGATCTCGCGACTGCCACGCATCTGTCGCGAAGTAGAAGCCGATCTGGCCATTATCGCGATGCCGTCTGCCAGCAACCAGCAAATGCAAAATGTGGTCGAGACCTGTGAGCGCAGCGACATTGAATTTCGCACCCTGCCGACGCTCAACGACCTGGGCAATCGCGCTACCCGCATCGATGACCTGAAGCGAGTCGTGATCGACGACTTGCTGGGGCGTGAACCGGTATTGCTGGAATGGGACTCCATCAGGGAAGGCCTGGCCGGTAAGCGTGTGATGATCACGGGCGGCGGCGGTTCGATCGGCTCCGAACTGTGCCGGCTGATCGCCAGGCTCAATCCGGTCGAGCTGATCGTGGTCGACAACGGCGAGTACGCCTTGTACCGGATCGATCACGAATTGCGCAGCGATTTCCAGGACCTGGTGTTCAAGAGTGTTCTTGGAGACGTCTGTGACCCGGCGACGGTTGAACGCGTTGTCGGTGAATACAAGCCCGACATGATCTTCCATGCCGCGGCGTACAAGCACTTACCAATTTTGCAGACCCAGATTCGCGAGGCGTTCAGAAACAACGTGATCGGTACCATGCGACTTGCCGAGGCGGCGGAACGGCACGGCGTCGGGACTTTCGTGCTGATTTCAACCGATAAGGCGGTCAACCCGGCCAACATCATGGGCGCCACCAAGCGCGTCGCCGAGATGTTCTGCCAGAGCATGAGCGCGCGCTCGGAGACCCGCTTCATCACCGTGCGTTTCGGCAACGTACTGAATTCCAATGGCAGCGTCGTGCCGTTGTTCAAGGAACAAATTGCGCGCGGTGGTCCTGTAACCGTGACGCATCCGGAAATCTCGCGTTACTTCATGACCATTTCTGAGGCCAGTCAGCTCATCATGCAGGCGGCCGTACTCGGCAACGGAGGTGAGATTTACGTACTCGACATGGGAGAGCCGCTCAAGATCACATACCTGGCTGAGCAGTTGATTCGCCTGTCCGGCAAAGAGCCCGGCAAGGACATACAGATCGTTTATACCGGCTTGCGCCCGGGCGAGAAACTGTTCGAGGAACTGTTCCATGAACAGGAGCCATACGAGCAGACGACCCACGAAAAGATTTTCCTGGCTCACCCACGACAGGCGGACTGGCATGATCTCAGTGCCGAGTTGCGCACCGCAGAGCTGGCCGTCCGGCGCTATGACACCGTGAAATTGCAGGAAGTGCTGCACAGGCTGGTACCCGAGTTGCGCAAAACCAGGGAGAATGAAGAGCGTCCCGTTGTCGTTCCGCTGCATCGAAGCCACTGATAGCGCGGTATTCTGACAACTACCCCATGAAGTCCGCCGTGCCGATTCGTAAAGCCGTGTTTCCCGTGGCTGGCATGGGTACGCGTTTCCTGCCGGCGACCAAGGCAGTGCCGAAGGAGATGCTGCCCATCGTCGACCGGCCGTTGATCCAGTACGCCGTCGAAGAAGCGGTGGACGCCGGAATCGATACGCTCATCTTCGTCATCAACCGCAGCAAGCACGCCATTTACGATCATTTCGAGCGTGACCGTGAAATGGAATCCAGGCTGGAAGCGAAAGGCAAGCTGGATCTCCTCGCCCGGGTCAGGCGGATTACACCGGAAGGCGTCGCCTGTGAATTCGTAACCCAGCCCGAGCCTCTCGGCCTGGGGCATGCCGTGCTGTGTGCTCAGCCAGCCATCGGTGATGAGCCGTTTGCCGTCGTCCTGCCCGACGACATGATCCTTGATCCCGGCAGAGGCGCGTTGCGCCAGCTTGTCGATCTTTACGCCGAGACCGGCGCCAGCGTCCTCGCTGTCGAGACCGTGCCGCCGGAAGACACCCGCAAGTACGGCGTGATCGGATCTGAAAAGAACGACGACGGACACCTGCATGTGCGCGTCATCGTGGAAAAGCCTGAGCCCGAGGACGCGCCCTCGAACCTGGCCGTGGTCGGACGATACCTGCTGAACCCCGGCATTTTTGCTCACCTTAAGACCATCGGCGCCGGAGTCGGCGGCGAAATTCAGCTTACCGACGCCATCGCGGCCCTGATCACAGAGGAGCCTATGCTGGCCTGTGTTTTCGAGGGGGCCAGATACGATTGCGGCTCCCGGCGGGGTTTCCTCAAGGCCACCATCGATTATGCCCTTGCTGATGAGCGGTTGAGGGACGATTTGATGGCTCACCTCCGGTCGAGGCTCGGCAGCGGAGACTAGCAGGCCCATGCCGCGCGTTCGCCCAACTACACAGTGGCCGGCCGGCCGAATCGAGCGGATGCGCCATCGTTCCCGCGTTCTGCAAGGCAATCCGTGGGAAGACCCGGTCGAGCGGGATCTTTGCCTGTACCTGCCGCCAGGCTATTCCGAGTCCGAGAAACCGTACGCGGTTCTGTGGGACCTCGCCGCCTTTACCAATTCCGGACCCGGACACCTGAACTGGCGAAACCAGGGGGAAAGCCTTCCTCAGAGGCTGGACCGGCTGATCGGCGAAGGCAGG
Organism: Lysobacterales bacterium; assembly: GCA_041584255.1. Lineage (GTDB taxonomy): Bacteria > Pseudomonadota > Gammaproteobacteria > Xanthomonadales > SZUA-36 > JAUIBE01. Next base: position 6,392 of record JBFHEJ010000021.1, on the reverse strand, counting down.
CTGCCACTGGTGGTTGTCGCCATGCCGGACTGCTACACCTCGCTCGGCGGCAACCAGTACGTCAACTCGCCCGCTGTCGGCCGCTACGCCGACTACCTGGTCGATGAGTTGGTGCCGTTCCTTGACGAGCGTCTCAACGTGGTGAAAGGGCGTGAGGGCAGGGCGTTATTCGGAAAGTCTTCAGGTGGCTACGGCGCCCTCTACCTGGCCATGCACTACCCGGACATCTGGGGTGCGGCCGCCAGCCATGCGGGGGACGCCGGGTTCGAATGGTTGTTCATGCCGGAGTTTCCGACTGCCTGCGCCGTCCTCAACGAGAACGGAGGCGATATCGGCGGTTTCCTGGAGGGGTTCTGGCGCAAAAAGCAGCCGGCAAGCCGGGATTTCATCACCCTGATGGTGTTGGCGATGGCGGCCAGCTATGATCCGTGTCCCGACGCCGAGCATGGGATTCGTTTGCCTTTCGATCTTCACACCATGGCGCTGAACGAAGACGCCTGGTCGCGCTGGAAAGCGTTCGACATATTGGCGCTGATCGAACAGCCAGGCTGCCAGGAAGCGCTGCGCAGCCTGCATGGTCTCTACGTCGATGTCGGATCACGCGACCAGTACAATATTCAATTCGGCAATCGGCGTTTGAAGATGCGCCTCGAAGCACTCGGCATCAACTGCCACTACGAAGAATTCGACGGCGACCACTCCGGCATGGACTGGCGGCTGGACACCTCGCTGCCGTGGCTGGCATCCAGGCTGCCCGCCATCACGTCTTGAATTTGCGCCGTTCAGCAGCAGATTGAGAGAATGATCGAGATAAGCGAAACCGCGCGAGACTACTTTAGTCGCCTCATTGCCCAGCAGGACGAGGAAGGACTCGGTCTGCGCATCAGCGTCGAACTTCCCGGAACGCCGCAGGCAAGCTGCGATTTGCAGTTTTGCCCGCGCGGCGCTGTCGGACCTGAAGATCACAAGCTTCCGCTGGCAGGCTTGGACTTCTACATTGCACACGCCAGCCTGCCATGGCTGAAAGGCGCCGAGATCGACTTTGAGCAGGACCAGACAGGCGGGCAGCTCACCATTCGCGCGCCGGGCATCAAGGGCACGGCACCGGCCGATGATGCCTCGCTGGCCGAACGGATTCAGTGGACACTGGATACCGAGGTCAATCCGATGCTGGCTTCGCACGGCGGCCACGTGAACCTGGTGGAGGTCACCGAAAATCTCAAAGTAGTGCTGCAATTCGGAGGCGGCTGCCACGGTTGCGGCATGGCAGATGTCACGCTGAAACAGGGCATCAGCAAGACCCTGCACGAACGCTTTGAAGAAATCTCAGACGTCGTCGACGTCACCGACCACGAAAGCGGCGAGAATCCCTACTACAGCAGAGGTGAAAGCGGCAGCTCTGCCCTGTAGGCGCGCGATTCAGCTCGCGAGAATCGCGACGTAAACGTCGCGCCTACTTGATGGAGAGGTCTTCCAGGCCTTCCTGGCTGGCATACCAAGCCGCCAGGTCCTCAATGTCCTGATTGCTCAGGTTGGCGGCAAAGCTGCTCATGATCGCGTTCCTGCGGGCCCCTGAACGGTAATCGCTGAGCGCCTTGATGAGGTAGCTTTCGTGTTGCCCGGCGAGATTGGGATACGACGGGTCAACACTCTTCCCATCGAGACCGTGGCAGGCTTCGCAGACCTTGGCTTTTTCCTTGCCGGCTTCGGCGTAACCTTCGGCAGCCAGAGGGCTGGACGCCAACAGCAGGGTGCCGGCGATCACCAGGACGAAGGGTCGCAGACGCAACGGGACGATCATTCGCCACCCCCCATGCTGCCAAGGGTCGCGAAGTAAGCGGAGATGTCCTCGATATCTTCATCACTCAGGGCCTGGGCCTGCAATTCCATCGTCGCGTGGTTGCGGTCGCCGTCACGATAGGCCTTGAGCGCAAGTACGAGGTACGCGTAATTCTGTCCGCCAATCTTGGGCACCTTGTAGGTTGGATAGACGTTGTTGTAGCCCGGAATACCGTGGCATCCGGTGCAGGTGTAGGCCTTGATGGCGCCTGCCTCCGGGTCCCCGGACGCGAGGGTCGAGGCGGGCAGAATAATTGCGAGGATCAGTAGGGCGCTGAAGATTCTTGGCATTGGAGTCTCGTGGGCACTCGAACTGCGGCGATTATACCGTTCGCGCCGAAGCAGGCCAACGAATGGAGCAGGAACCATGCCCGAACACCTGCGCGCTGCTTCCGTTGGCGGCCAAAATCGGATTTCTCACCAAATCTGGGTGAAATTGCCTAACGCATTGCCGCGCCGGGCGTATCTTTTGCGACGGCGGTTTTTTTCATATTCGAGGCAAAGGGCGATGGGTGCTGGCTTTCCAGTCAGGCCAGTGTTCATGGCGCGCTTTTTGCATCTCCACTCCGGTGGTGGGGGCGGTTTTTCTCCAACTCCCAGGCCCGGAACCGCTTGCCTGTTATGCTGTACTAGTGTTATAGTGAAATATAACACCTAAGGCGGATACAACCATGAACCCGAAACGAAGACAGCCACTTTTTGCCGGTATTCTCAGCGCCGTCGTTGTCACGGTGGCGATGGCGCTGCAGGGATGCATGGAACAGGCCAATGGCAACCAGGAGGCTGACTCGAGTACAGGGGAAAGCCAGGAGGAAGTCGCGGCGATACCGGTTGAAGCCGCGACGGTGTCGCTGGGTAACGTTGCCGCCTTCTATGCCGGTACGGCGACACTCGAGGCTGACCAGCGCGCCGAAGTGGTGTCCGAAATCACCGGCGTGGTGCTGGAAGTGCTGGCCGAGGAGGGCGACTATGTGGAGGCTGGCGCTGTCCTGGCACGGGTGGAAACCGATCGTTACAAACTGGAAGTCGATCGCGCCAATGCCAACCTCAAGCGCCTGAGAACCGATTTTGAGCGCAAGAAAGAGTTGTTCGATAAAGAATTGGTCAGCGCCGAGGCCTTCGAGCAGGTTAGCGCAGATTATGAAGCCCAGGTCGCTGAACATGAGCTGGCGCTGCTGAACCTCAAACACACGCAGATTCGTGCGCCGATTTCCGGCTATGTCGCTGAGCGCATGATTCGTCCTGGGAACCTGGTCGAGCTTTACCAGCCGGTTTACAGCATGGCCAGTTACGATCCATTGCTCGCCATATTGCACGTGCCGGAACGTGAACTGTCCGTGCTGCGCAAGGGCCAGAAGGTCGTGATGCAACTCGACGCCTGGTCGGGTGAAAGCTTCGAGGGCGAAGTCATTCGCATCAGCCCGGTGGTTGACCCGGAGACCGGCACATTCCGCGTGACCAGCGAAATCGAAGATCAGGAGGGCAGGCTCAAGCCAGGGCTCTTCGGCCGGGTGCAGGTGCATTACGACCTGCGCGAATCGGTTCCCGTGGTGCCGCGCGAAGCGGTGCTTACCGAAGACGACGTGAGCCACGTCTTTGTGATCAACGATGCCGGCAACGCTCAGCGCCGCCGGGTCGTGCTGGGATATGAGCAGCAGGGCCGGGTGGAAATCGTCGAAGGGGTGGCAGAGGGTGAGCGCGTCGTGACGGCGGGCAAGGGTAGTCTCAGTGACGGAGTTCGTGTCGAGGTCGTGGACGTGTCCGGGGTTAGGCCCCGAGCGTGAGCCGTCAGCGTAAATCCCGGCACTGGACAATTCTGCAGTGAGCACCAAACCCCTGAAACTGGTGGAGATTGCCACCCGCCGGCGGGTCGCCATATCGATGGCGGCCGTCACCCTGGTTCTGTTCGGCATGATCGCGTTGCGGGATCTCAACGTCAATCTCCTTCCCGAACTGTCCTATCCGACACTCACGGTGCGCACCGAGTACACCGGTGCCGCACCCGAAGAGATCGAAACCCTGCTGACGCGTCCTGTGGAAGAGGCGGTCGGCGTAGTCAAGAACGTTCGCTCCATCCGATCGGTCTCACGCTCGGGCCAGTCTGACGTCATTCTGGAGTTTGCCTGGGGCACGGACATGGATCTCGCCGGACTCGATGTGCGTGAAAAACTCGAGGTCCTGCAACTGCCGGTACAGGCTGGGCGACCGGCTCTTTTGCGGTTCAATCCCGCGACTGACCCGATCATGCGCGTGGCCCTGGTGGCCAGCGGCGAGGACGCCGAGTCCGAGCGCAGCCTCAAGGCGCTGCGGCGCTTTGCGGATGAGGAAGTACGTAAGCGGCTCGAGCCCGTTGAGGGCGTGGCCGCGGTCAAAATCAGCGGCGGACTGGAGGACGAGATCCAGGTCGACATCGATCAGCGCAAGATGGCGCAATTCCGGATTTCGCAGACTGAATTGTCGGCTCGCCTGGCCGCGGAGAACGTTAATGTCTCGGCCGGTCGGCTGGAACAGGGCACGCAGCGCTACCTGGTTCGCACCATCAACCAGTTCGCCTCGGTGGAGGAGATTGGCGATATGATCGTATCGCCCGGGACCCAAAGACCGGTCTATCTCCGTGACATCGCCGAGGTTCGCTCGGGCTTCGCCGAGCGCCAGGCCATCATTCGACTCGACGGCAAGGAGGCGGTGGAGCTGGCGGTCTACAAGGAAGGCGATGCGAACACCGTCGCTGTGGCGCGCGCCATGACGGAAGCGCTGGGCGCGCTCGAAGAAGACTTGCCGGAAGGTTCCCGACTGGTCACGGTGGACGATCAGTCGGTCTTTATCGATCGCGCCATCAGCGAGGTGGTAAACGCGGCCATTCTCGGCGGCTTGCTGGCGGTGCTGGTGATTTTTGCGTTTCTAAGGAACTTGTGGTTCACCTTCACCATTGCGCTGTCGATCCCGGTGTCCATCATCGCCACGTTCTTCTTGATGGGCCAGGCCGGCATCTCACTCAATATCATGTCGCTGGGCGGCATCGCGCTGGCGACCGGCCTGCTGGTGGATAATGCCATCGTTGTGCTGGAAAACATTTCCCGCTATCGCGCGGAGGGTCTGGGCGCCGTCAAAGCCGCGCTACGCGGCGCCAGCGAAGTCGGCACCGCGGTGATCGCCTCGACGCTCACCACCATTGCCGTGTTCCTGCCGCTCGCCTTCGTGGAAGGGGTGGCGGGACAACTGTTCCGTGACCAGGCGCTGACCGTCGCCTTCGCCCTCATTGTATCGCTGGGCGTGGCCATGACCCTGATTCCCATGATGGCCGCCATGGGCCGCGGGGCTTCAAAAAAGAGCGATGTCGCGAAACCCCGAAAAGTGCGGTTCTCCGGCGCGGCATTCGGCCACCGCATACTGGACCTCTACCAATCGGTGCTGGCCAGCGCGCTGCGACATCCGCTGATCGTCGTGTTTGCTTCCGTGCTGCTGCTCGCGGGCTCGGTGATGATGCTGCGCACGCTGGGCACTGAGTTGCTGCCGCCGCTGGAACAGGGCCGCTTCGAAGTGACGCTGGAAGCGGCACCGGGAACAGCGCTGGAGGAAACCGATCGGCTGCAGCGCGGCCTGCAGACGGCAGCCATCGCGGCGGGCGAAGTCGATTACGTGTACACAGTGGCCGGTTCCGGCAACCGGATCGATGCCAACCCGACTGAGAGCGGCGAAAATTATGCTGAAATGCTGGTCGTGATGCAGGACGGTACCCCCGCACAATCGAGGGAGGACGTCATTGCTGCGCTGCGCCGGTCAGCCGCTTCCATCGCCGGGCTGGAGGCGACCTTCTCGGCGCCCAAATTGCTGAGTTTCGACAAACCACTGGAGATCGAGATTTACGGCTACAACATCGATGACCTGAAGCGTGTCAGCACGGCCATCGTCGAGCGGCTGAGCCGTTCGGACCGATTCGCCGACATCGAGTCCAGTGTCGAACTCGGTCATCCTGAGATCCAGATATTCTTCGACCAGGAACGGGCTGCCGCGCTGGGTCTGACCGTCAAGCAACTGTCAGACCTGGTGGTTGGCAAGATCCGTGGTGACGTCGCCACGCGCTACAGCTGGCGCGATCGCAAGATCGATGTCCTGGTGCGGGTGTCGGAAGCGGAGCGGCAGTCCATCGAGGCCGTTCGCAACCTGATCGTCAATCCGGAAAGCGAGCGTCCGGTGCCGTTGTCAGCAGTGGCAGAAATCAAGGTCGCGGAAGGACCGGCCGAAATTCGCCGCGGCGACCAGGAGCGCATGGCCCTGATCGAAGCCAACCTGGCCTACGGCGACCTGGGAGCCGCTGTCGAGGAAACACAGGCACTGCTCTCCGATGTGCGCCCGCCACCCGGTGTCAATTTCAGCATCACCGGGCAGAGCGAGGAGATGAGGGCGTCGTTCCGCTCGCTGTTGTTCGCGCTGGCGCTGGCTGTATTCCTGGTCTACCTCGTCATGGCTTCGCAGTTCGAGTCACTGCTGCATCCGCTCGTCATTCTGCTGGCGATACCGCTGGCTCTGGTCGGGGTGGCGCTGGCGCTCCG
>JBFHEJ010000020.1:0-14427 GCA_041584255.1 Lysobacterales bacterium | reverse complement strand
TCAAGGTGGGATTCGACCCCACAGCACCCGATCTGCATATTGGTCACACGGTCGTCATCAACAAGATGCGGCAGTTTCAGGACCTTGGCCATACGGTGATTTTCCTCATCGGGGACTTCACCGGGCTGATCGGCGACCCCACCGGAAAAAGCGAGACCCGCAAACCGCTGACGCCGGAGGAGGTGCAGGAAAACGCCAACACCTATGCCGAACAGGTGTTCAAGGTACTGGATCGTGAAAGAACCGAAATTCGTTTCAATTCGGAGTGGCTGAACGCACTGGGCTCGGTCGGAATGATACAGCTCGCTGCCAAGTACACCGTCGCGCGAATGCTGGAGCGAGATGATTTTGAACGCCGTTTTCGCGAAAACCAGCCGATCGCAGTCCACGAGTTTCTTTATCCCCTGTCGCAGGGTTATGACTCGGTCGCACTCGAGGCCGATGTCGAGATGGGCGGCACCGACCAGAAATTCAATCTGCATGTCGGCCGGCATTTGCAGCAACATTACGGCCAAGCCCCCCAGGTGATTATCACGCTGCCGCTGCTCGAAGGCCTGGACGGTGTGCAGAAGATGTCCAAGTCGCTCGGCAACTATGTCGGCATCACCGAGCCACCGGACCAGATTTTTGGCAAGCTGATGTCAATCTCCGATGAGCTGATGTGGCGCTATTTCGATCTGCTCAGCTTTCGCAGCAATGAGGAAATCGCCACCTACAAGAGAGAAGTGGAGGAAGGACGCAACCCCAGGGACGTCAAGTTCCTGCTGTGCGGGGAGATCGTCGAGCGATTTCATGACCGCCAGGCGGCGGAGGCTGCCCGACAGACTTTTGTCGAGCGATTTCGAGGCGGCGCCATGCCCGAGCAAATTCCCGAGCGCAGGCTCGAAACCGGCGGCGAGGGTCTGGGTATCGCGGCTGCGCTCACTCAGTGCGGTCTGACCGCGAGCAATTCGGAGGCATTCCGTCTCATCAAGCAGGGCGGTGTGCGCATCGATGGCGAAAAAGTCAGCGACCGCAGCTTGACGCTCGAGCCCGGATTCAGTGGTGTGCTGCAGGTCGGCAAGCTCAAGTTCTGCAAGGCGGAGGTTGCATGAGCCAGGCCTGGGCAGGCATTCGCAGTCTGGATGAGATCGACTGGGAGCGTTGGCAGGCCTGTGATCCCGCGACCCTGGTGTTCGTGTTTCGCGGCGCTGAGTTGCTGCTGATTAACAAAAAAACCGGTCTGGGCAAAGGCAAGGTCAACGCACCCGGTGGCAAGCTTGACCCGGGTGAGACGCCCGAGGCCTGCGCCATCCGTGAATGCGAGGAAGAAGTCGGCATCCGGGTTTCGGATCTCGAATACTGCGGCCAGCACCGTTTCCAGTTTGTCGATGGCTATTCCATCCATGTGTGGGTCTACCGGACGCGGGCGTTTCGGGGTGAGCCCCACGCGACTCGCGAGGCGGAGCCGATGTGGGTGTCCCAGGACGCGCTTCCTTTCGAAGAGATGTGGGAGGACGACCGCTTCTGGCTGCCCATGGTGATTCGGGGCGAGCGTTTCCGAACCCGCTGGATTTTCGACGGTGACCGCATGCTCGATTATGTCATCGAAACCGATGGTGAAAATGCATCGTGGAAGGCTGAACCCATCAAGGCAGGAGCCATACGATGATGGCAACTAAACGAATCGATTTCTTATTCCTCAGCCTGTTCCTGGTGGCCACGGCACTGCCTGCAGGGGCGCAGCCGGAGAACGATGGGGACCTCGCATCCAGCGCGCGCGAAATTGCCCGGCAGGCCCTGTTGGTGGACACCCACATCGATATGCCCTATCGCTTGCAGGAAGGCTGGGCCGATGTCACCGGGGCGGCGCCCGATCGCGACTTCGATTACAAGCGAGCCAAGTTTGGCGGGCTCGACGTTCCGTTTATGTCGATTTACACCCCGGCGAAGATGGAAGAAACTGGTGGCGCCTACCTGCTGGCCAACCAGCTCATCGACAACGTGGAGGCGCTGGTGGGCAGGGCGCCCGGCAGGTTTGCCATGGCGCATTCGACGTCCGAGGTTGAAGCAGCCCGTTCCAGCGGCCTGATTGCTCTGGCGCTGGGCCTGGAAAACGGTTCGCCGATCGAGGGCGACCTCGGAAACCTGCGGCACTTTCATCAGCGAGGAATTCGCTACATCACACTGGCGCACTCGCTCTCCAACCACATTTCCGACTCCTCCTACGATGAGCAGCGGAACTGGCGGGGGCTGAGCCCGTTCGGCGAACGCGTAGTCGGAGAGATGAACCGGCTTGGCATCATGATCGACGTATCGCATGTTTCCGACGAGGCCTTCTATGACGTGCTGAAAATCACGGTGGCACCGGTGATCGCCAGCCACTCCTCTGCGCGCCACTTCACCCCCGGATGGGAGCGCAACATGAGCGACGACATGATCAGGGCGCTGGCTGAGAACGGCGGTGTGATCATGATCAACTTTGGCTCGACCTTCCTGACGCAGTCCGCGCGCGAATGGCAGACCGCCATGTCCGAGATGCGCGATGCCTGGCTGGCAGAGAATGGTTTGGATGAAGACAGTCCGGAAGCCTCGGACTGGCAGGAAAACTACCGCAAGGACAACCCTTTTCCGTTCGCCACGGTCGCCGATGTTGCAGACCATTTCGATCATGTCATCGGGCTGGTCGGTGTCGGGCACGTCGGCATCGGTTCTGACTACGACGGCCTGGGTGACAGCCTGCCTGAGGGGTTGAAGGATGTTTCTACATATCCAGCCCTTGTTCTCGAGTTTCTGCGCCGGGGCTACGCGCGTGAGGAAATCGAAGCCATTCTCGGCGGCAACCTGATGCGGGTGTGGCGCGCGGTGGAGGCGCATGCCGCCCCATCGGAGCGCTGATCAGACAAGATCCCGGCAGCTGAACTTGGATCCAGGCCTCTTGTTCGTCGCCGTCGCGGCTTTTCTCGCCGCCGGGGTCACGATGTATTCCGGTTTCGGCCTGGGCACATTGATGCTGCCTGTTTTTGCGCTGTTCTTTCCGGTTGAGATCGCGGTGGTGGCCACCGCGCTGGTGCATGGCGCCAACAACGTGTTCAAGGTCAGCCTGTTGGGCCGGTATGCCGATTGGGCTGTGGTGGTACGATTCGGTCTCCCGGCGATAGCCGCGGCAATCGCCGGAGCGGTGGTCCTGGGCTGGATTTCGCGATTCAACATCGACCTCCAGTATGGATTCGCAGGGTTCACCGCCGAGATTTCACCGGTTAAGGCGGTGATCGGTTTTCTGATGTTGGCGTTCGCCTTGTTCGAGATACTGCCACGGTTTCGTGCCTTCGAATTCGACCGTCGCTACCTGCCTCTGGGTGGCGTGCTTTCAGGATTCTTCGGTGGGCTGTCCGGCCACCAGGGCGCCCTCAGATCGGCCTTCCTGGCCAAGAGCGGCCTGACGACCGAGCGATTTGTCGGCAGCAATGCCGTGATTGGCCTGTTTGTCGACCTGACGCGAATCACGGTGTACGGCCTGATGCTGCGATTCGCCGGCAGCCGTTTCACCGACTTCGACGCCTGGCCCGTGGTGATCGTCGGCTCGCTGGCGGCATTCGCCGGTGTCCTTGTGAGTAAACGATTCCTGCACAAAGTGAAGATGCCCAGTGTTCAGACGCTGGTGGGGGTACTGCTGTTCGGCGTTGCAATCGGACTCATCACGGGTCTGATCTGACTGAGCCGCCCGAGAGCGGCAGGGGGGCGCCTTTCGAAAACCTTCAAAGACAGGGAAGCAGGCCAAAGCCGACGTGACCAAAGACGCGCAGCGTCGAAGTCAGGAGCCAGCGCCGTCGCGTTCTCCGAAGAGCTACAGGGATGTAGTCAAGCGTGTTTTCGAAAGGTGTAACGCTGGCCCTCTTATCTGTTCAAGCCAGATCGGAAACAAGCGATTCCAGGGTGGCTGCCGATACCCGAGTTTGGTGGGGGTAACTTTCGTGGTCAACGCCGAAGGACAGGCCGGCACCGTTCTTGAGGGATTCAACAGACTCGTCATCCAACTCGAATCTAAGGAAATGGACGGCGGAAGTCTTCTCCTCCGTGGAGCGCTCGAGATCCTCGTTGGCGATGGCGTATACCTTGTCATGACCCTCGGCCTGGAGCCAGATTTTGTGTTCCACCCGCACCAGCACGGCCAGCCGGCGCTGGCGCTCCTCGCGGTCCTCGAATTCGAACATCGCCGTGGCCTTGAAGTTGCTGCCATCGGGAATCAGCGGGTTGTAGGCGGCGAGCTCTTCCTCGATGCCCTCGGCCTCGAAGATGCGTTCGGCGCGGAGCATTTCCTGCACCTGGTACTGGATGGTCAGCCGGTCCTCGAAGTAGAGGGTGAAATTGGGACCAATCGGCACGCGCCTGTTGATCTTGTGGGCCATGACGCGAGAACGGAACTCGTTACGTTGCTGCGCGTATTCTTCCAGCGACATGAGGTCGCGTCTTTTTAGCTTTTCCATACTCGTTTTCCGTGGTTCCCGGACAGCGACTTCGTCGCTTCCGGGATAACACCAAAGACCACGCGGGCGTCATCGCGGATATGCGAACAACATTGTCCGGGATCAGATGCCGTAGGCGAAGGCCAGTAGCGATATGGGGTTGGTCTCGCCATTCTTCAGTTCGAGGTGCTCCGCGATCTGGGTGGCGGCCATCGGGCAGTCCGAGACCAGGTAATCGGCCTCGATTCGCTTAATGCGGCTGACGGTGCCCCTGGCAATCTTCTGCGATTTTTCCCAGGTCTCCTTGCGCACGCCGTAGGTGCCGTCGTGCCCGGAGCAGCGTTCCACCACCTGGATGTCTGCTCCCGGAACCAGTTCGAGAATTTGCCTGGTTTTGGGGCCGATGTTCTGGACGCGCTGATGACAGGGTACGTGCCATGCTACGGTGCCAATCCCGTTTTTAAATCCCGTGTCCAGCAATCCACCCTTGTGGCGGTGAAGCAGATATTCAAAGGGGTCGAAAATGTGCGCCCGGACCTTCTGCACGTCTTCGTCGTCCGGAAACATCAAAGGTAATTCCTGCTTGAACATCAGGACGCATGAGGGGATCGCCGCCACGATATCCCAGCCTGCGTCGACCAGGCGTGCGAGTTCGGGGATATTGGCCCGCCGATACTTGTCGACCGTGTCCAGGTCGCCCTGTTCGAGCTTTGGCATGCCGCAGCATCGCTCCCTGTCCGTCAGGCGAACCGGGATGTCGTTGTGTTCGAGTACACGAACAAGATCCTGGCCGACGTCGGGGGTGTTGACGTTGCAGTAGCAGGTCGCAAACAGCGCGACCTGTCCGCGCGTGGGTCCGGCGGCTACGGCCTTCGCAGCGAGGGGTTCGCGCGCGCGATCACGGCGCCGCAGGGTATCGCTGTGAAAAACCGGCAGATTGGCCCGGCGGTCGACGCCCAGCGATTTCTCCATCAGGCCCCGCATCGCTTCGCTGCGGCCGGCAGCGTTCATCGCATTGCTCACCACGGGAAGGCTGCCGAGGCGACCCTGAATGGTGGTGTTGCTGATCAGGCGGTGGCTGAGTTTGCGCTCGCCTTTCCTGAATTGTTGCGCTTTACCGCGCAGCATCAGGTGGGGGAAGTCGACATTCCACTCGTGAGGCGGCACATAGGGACACTTGGTCTGATAACACAGATCGCACATGAAGCACTGGTCAATTACCTTCCAGTAATCTTCTTTGGCGACGCCATCAACCTCCATCGTCTCGGATTCATCGACCAGGTCGAACAGGGTGGGGAAGGCGTCGCACAGCGAAACACAGCGCCGGCAACCGTGGCAGATGTCGTAAACCCGCTCCAGTTCCGTGAGTAACAGGCCCTCGTCCCAGAAAGAATGCTCCTGCCAGCCCAGCGGATGGCGGGTGGGCGCCTCGAGACTGCCTTCGCGTGGCCTTTCACCGGCGCCGGAGGCCGCGGAGTGGCCGGCGTCCCCGGGGCCGCCGGTTTCACTCATGCTCGTGCACAGCTGCTTCAGCCTAGATCGTCGAGTGCTTTCTGAAACCGGTTGGCGTGTGACCGCTCAGCCTTGGCGAGTGTTTCGAACCAGTCGGCAATCTCGTCGAAGCCCTCGTCGCGGGCCGTTCGGGCCATTCCGGGATACATGTCGGTGTATTCATGCGTTTCGCCGGCAATGGCGGTTTTGAGATTGGCTTCGGTGGAGCCGAAGGGCAGGCCGGTTGCCGGGTCGCCGGATTCCTCCAGGTATTCGAGATGACCATGCGCATGGCCGGTCTCGCCTTCCGCAGTTGAGCGGAACACGGTGGAGACGTCGTTGTAGCCTTCGACGTCGGCGCGCTGGGCAAAATACAGGTAACGCCGGTTGGCCTGAGACTCGCCGGCGAAGGCATCCTTGAGATTCTGTTCGGTCTTGCTACCTTTGAGGGACATTGTGTGGGATCCTCCATAATCGGGAAAACGGACCAGTGGGACGCTAAGAATAGCTGGTCGCTTTTGATAGGTTAAATTGATTTTGACAATGATTTTGATAGACAGAGAAAATATTCTGAAGTACGCCTCCGCAATTTGGGAACAATTTCACCCGCAAAGGTTTTGTTGATCATGAACCGATACCTGCCCCTGGCCCTGTTCCTGCTCGCCGTCCTGGCCGCCTCAGTCCTGGGCGGCAGCTTCGCCGCCGGAAGTTGGTACCAGGACATCGCCAAACCCGAGTGGACCCCGCCGGACTGGCTGTTCGGACCCGCGTGGGGGGTCATCTACGTCTGCATGGCTGTCGCGGCGTGGCTGGTCTGGCTCAGCCGTCACCGCTTGCGTTCAGGCGCGCTGATCTGGTGGTTCCTGGTACTGGCCCTGAATGTTAGCTGGTCGTGGCTGATGTTCGGTCTCCACCGGCCCGGCTGGGCCTTTGGCGTTTGCGTACTGATCGTGGCCTTTTCCATCATGACCTGCAGGGCATTTTTCCTGGTCTCGGGCCGCGCCGGCCTGCTGCTGTTGCCGCTGGTGTTCTGGACGGCATTCGCTTGCGTACTCAATTACGCCATCTGGTCCATGAACGGCGGCGGCGTCGGGCAGATGTTCCGCTAATGGTCAGGATTTTTCCTCCTGCCCCTGGGTCGCCCAGAATACGGCCAGCTTGTTGCCGTCGAGATCCCTGAAGTAGCCGGCGTAAAAGTGCTCGCCACGCGGTCCGGCAGGTCCTTCGTCCTTGCCACCCAGCGCGATGGCTTTGTCGTAAACCGTGTGAACCAGTTGCCTCGAATTGACCGCCAGCGCCACCATGTTTCCGTTGCCGACGGTGGCGGGCTTGCCGTCGTAGGGAGTGGTCACCGACAGGGCCGGTTTTGAGGGGTGGACGGCCCAGGCGATGAAAGTCGCCTCTTCCATGATGCGCTTTGCACCCATGGTGGCAAGAAGATCGTCGTAAAAAGCGGCGGCTCGTGCGAGGTCGTTTGTGCCGAGAGTGACGTATCCGATCATGCCTTTTCCTCCTTTTCGTCCGAAGGGTTCGATGATGCCAGATTGCTTCCGCAATGCGGACATCGTGAATAAGAGGATTCGTCGCGCAGCGCATCGCGAACCACCCCGTAGGATTCGGTATGGCTTAGGCCGAGGTCCCTGGCGAACCTGCTAATGCGCTCCTCCTCCTCGTTAGTCACTTTGCCGTCTTTCGTGACCCGCTGGACTTCGCGGTAGAACACGTTCTCCCTGCGGCGAAATTCGGTCGCGAATCCTGACGCCAGGATGCCTGCCGGCAGGGCCGCCATTCCGATGCCAACCAGTGAAACGACGCCACTAAAGAATTTTCCGAGCGGTGTGACCGGCACGACATCGCCGTAACCGACGGTCGTGATGGTCACAACCGCCCACCAAAGGGACCGGGGCAGGCTGCCGAAGTGCTCGGGCTGTGCGGTGCGTTCAATGAGGTACACCCCCCAGGAGGCCATCAGGAGGATGACCAGCATGACGAATGCGACGACCATCAGTGAATTTGCCTCGCGGATCAGGACCGCACGAAGGATCTTCAGCGCCGGCGAATAGCGGGTAAGTTTGAAAATCCTGAGCAGCCGCAGTCCGCGGAAAATCCGCAGCATCAGCATTGACTCCGCAGTGCCAGGCAGCAGCAAAAAGATGTAGAAGGGGAGGATGGCGAGCAGGTCGATCAGCCCCAGCGGGGAAAAGACCCAGCGCAGCCGGCTTTGAGCCGGCGACCGCTGCGGTTGACCCGTGCGGTCCACGCAGGACCACAGGCGCAGAAAGTACTCCACTGTGAAAACCACCACGCTGAACACCTCGAATTTCCAGAGGCTATCGCTCCATTCGTCACCGAGCAGGGGTTCGGTTTCAAGGATGACGATCAGAACATTGGCGAATATCAGGAAGATCAGCGCCAGATCGACGACACGGCCCCAGGGATCTTTGGGGCGCTGGGCTTCCAGCAGTTCGGCCGTGCGTTTGCGCAGGGCGCCCAAGCGTCAGCCTCCAATCAACTGACCGATGCGCCCCGTAAGGATGGCGAGGTAATTGCCCAGCGCATAACCGATCATGGCCATGAGAATAGAGGCCGGAACCAGCGACTCGCGATGGTGAGCGGCGACCACCGGCGCCGAGGCCGCGCCGCCGATATTCGCTGCCGAAGCGATGGCCAGGGTATGCACATCCACGCGGAATAGCCAGGCGCCGAAAAGAATGAAAATGCCGTGCACGAGGATCCACACATAGGCCATCAGCACGAAGGCGCCCATGGTACTGAGATCGGCCTGCGACAGGTCCATGGTTGCGCCGATGCGGGCGACGTAAACGTAAATGATGGCGATCGCGATGGGCTGCGCGGCGGGCAGCCTGCGGGCCGGTGTTGCCGAGGCTGCAAGTGCCAGGGTAGTGACGACCAGGATCAGCCAGGTGCTCGCGGTGATTACCGTGGCACCGCTGATGACCACGGGTGGCAGGACGTCGGAAAGCCCCAGTGAGATCCAGGTAATTCCAACAGCCAGCAGCGCCAGGCTGACGACCTGGATGAAGGTCGGCGCAGGCTCACTCACACTGGCTTTCGCCGCTGCGCGCTCCATCGCCTCGATGCGGCCGGCGGGCACTTTCATCCAGCGATTGAAGCGATCGGCGAAGGCCTTGCTGCCAAGCAGAAGTGGCAACCAGATCAGGTACACCATCTGGTCTGCCGCGGCTGCCATGGTCAGGTCTTCACTGGTGCCATCGAGCGCAGCGTGGGCAGCCGTCATGTTTCCGGTTCCGCCAATCCAGCTCCCCGCCAGCGTGCCAAACGTTTTCCAGCTGTCTTCCGGTAATGGAAATTTGAACCAGGCATCGGGCGACGTGTGCAGGGCCTGCCCCAGCAGGTAGGCGAGCACACCGCCGAGGACGACTCCCACGGTGCCGATCAGCATTACGAATACGCCCTTACCCATGACGCGCACTGCCCCGACCACGTCGACCTTGATCAGCATGAGCACAATAAACACGGGCAGACCGTAGGCCCGCAGAAAATCGTACGCCGCGCTGTGAAACGGTATCAGCCCGGAGTTGGACAGCACCACGGGTGTGGCATAGATCCAAATCAGCGGGGGCAGATAGTCGAAAATCTTCCAGCCCGTGGTGCGATGCAGCCAAAACCAGAAGCTCACGACCGCGATCAGTACGGTCATGACGCCGACCGGGGAAGATATCAGTGCTGGGTTCATTTATTCGTCCTGGCTTTTCTGCTGGCCGCGTAGATCGTCCATGATCGCGCAAGCCAGTTCAACCGCATCGAAGAATCTGGGTGTGGCGCGACTGATGGCATCGGCGGGCAGAAGCAGCCGGTTCCCCTGTCGGACCGCCTGGAGCCTGGGCCACTCCTCCCACTGCGACAATGGATCGGGCTGACCCTCGATTTCAGGCGCCATGAGTAACAGGGGATCGGCCAGCAGCACTGCCTCGAGGCCGATCTGGGGCGCCAGCCCCGGCAGTCCGCTGAAAACGTTTTCGCCGGCGCAAAGTTCCAGTGCACGGCTGATGAGATGCTCGCCATTGACCGTGTAGAGGGGGCGAGCGCTGATCTGGTAGAAATAGCGCACCGGCTGGAGGCCTGCGTAACGCTCGCCCAGGCCGGAAATGGTGGCCCGCAACGCACGTGCGGCGCGCTCCGCAGGCTCGGTGGTCCCGGTGGCCCGACCAATGAGTTCAATGGTCCGGGGGATGCCCTCGGGATAACGGATTTCGACCACCCAAACCGCAATCCCAAGCCCCGCCAGGTGGTCGATCGCTTCGGGCGGATTGCCCGTTTGCCAGGCCAGCACCAGGTCCGGGCTGATCAAGTGGATTTGTTCGGTATCGATGCGAAACGCGTCCCCAATCCGCGGCAGATCGCGTGCATCGGGAGGGTGGTCGCTGTAAGCCACCGTTGCTGCCAGCTTTTCTCCGGCGCCTGCCGCAAACACTAGCTCCGTGAGGTGGGGTGAGAGCGCGACCAGGCTCCGCGCCGTGGATTCCAGTACCAGTTCCTGCCCGCCTGCCTGGGGAAGTGCTATGGCATCGGCGTTAACGAAGTCCTGTGCGCTGACAAGGCCGATCAGCGCAAACACGGCGGCGCGGGTCAACCCGCGCTGGATTGGAAAGATGGCCGGCACTCCGGGTTCAGGAAATGACGTTGATCAGCAGCAGCAGCGCAAGCACGGTCAACCACACGCCCAGCGCGCGCCAGACGAGGTCCATTGACTGCTTGAGGCTGGCCAGCGGGCCGCTAAGCTGGTCGGCATAGCCGTCGCGTGCGGCGTGACCGGTCAGGACGATACAACGCGCGCTGGCGAGCAGAAAACCATTGTCTCCCTCGAAAAGGCCATGCCCCTGCTCGTCGTGGTACTGCTTCCACGCCGCGTAAACCGAGTCGAAATCGGTGGCAATGGCGAGTGCCAGGGTGGTGAGCTGCGCGGCCGGCCAGTCCATGATCTGTTGCATGCGCCGAGAGTAGCCGCGCTGTTCTTCAGAAATTTCGTAGTCGCCGCGATGCAGCCAGTCGACCATTCTGTAAAGCAGTGCACCGACGATTCCCAAAACCGCAAACCAGAATATGACGGCGAACCAGCGCCGCAAGGCCTCACTGAATACGGCGTCGATCGTGGCGGATTTCAGGGCCTCTTCGTCTTCCGGGGGCGCATGGCCCAGCAGCCGCTCGAGCGCTTCGGAACGGGATTCATCGTCTTCAGAGCGCACCACCGCCGCGACATCGCCGTCGAGGTCACGCGGTCCAAAGCAGTAAACCAGCACGGCCAAGGCCAGCAGAAACGCGCCAGCCGGGCCGAGTGCGCTCTCCAGGATCAGGTAGGCGAGAACCAGGACAATCTGCGGAACGATGATCAGGACGAGAAAGCCAGCGAAACCGGACCAGCTGGAAGTCTCCGAAAACGCCCGGTTGGCGGTGTCGACCCAGCTCTTCAACCACCCTTGTCCGCGGAATTGGGATACTTCCCTGACAAAATGGCACAGGGCGAAGGCAATCAGGATTGAGATGATGGTCATGCCGGGTCGCTCGTCTGCAACTGCACCGTCGTGCGGCGCTCCATCTGCAGTTTATCAGACACCGGGTCGGCTGAATCCCGCCCGGAGCATTTTGCCTCCGCACGGTACCGGGACCATGCCCACGTTCCTCAGGTTCGCTTGGCTGCTTCCCTGGCCAGCGCCTCGAGGTTGCCGCCGCCATTCTTTTCGAACCACTCAGCCAGCAGCCGGAATGCAATCGATACCGATGGAGAGAGCTTGATTTCGCCCTTCGTGACGGCATCGACCAGCCGATCGACGGTGAACCAGCGGAGCTCCTCGAGTTCATCGGACGTGCGGCATTCCATCGATCTGGCCTCGGCGAAGAATCCGCACATCGCCGACGCGGGAAACGGCCAGGGCTGGGAAGAAACATAAGCGATGTGTTTCAGCTCGATGCCGGCTTCCTCGTGCACTTCACGCACCACGGCGTCCTCGAGACTCTCACCGGGCTCGACAAAACCGGCGAGCGTCGAAAAGCGTCGCGGCGGCCACCGCACATTGCGCCCGAGCAGGCAGGCGTCGCCGTGGGTTACCAGCACGATAATCGCCGGGTCGATGCGGGGAAAAAACTCCCTGGCGCATTCCTCGTTGCTGCAGACCAGCCGGTGACCCGAAGAGCGCAGGACGGTCGCACTGCCGCAAACGCCGCAGAAGCTCTGCCGGTACTGCCAGTAATGGAGGGCCTTGGCATAGGCCAGGACGCCGGCGTGTTTGGCGTCCATGTTGACGGAAGCCAGCCGCAGGTCGACGAAGTTCGCCCGAGGATGGCGCGCCATGACCTGTTCGCGTTGCTGGTCGTTGATGGATACGGCAAAAAAATAGCGTTTGCCATCGGTGCCCAGGAGCGTTGGCGGCTGAACGCTTTCCAGGTCTTCCAGTTCACCCGGCCGAAGGTACACGGCAATGTGCGCTTCCCCGCTGTCGTCAATCAGACTGCGGCTGCGCCACAGCGGAACAAATCGTGCCCGTTCCGACCGCAGCGCGGCGCGCACCCATTCCGGGTCGTCCCTGTGATCGACCAGGCGGTCGAGGCGAACGGAAGTGAAACGGTTATTGTGGGACTTGGAGTGGCGGTCGATTCGGAGCCGGGCGTGCATGCTTGCAGGCAGCCTACATGGCAAACGACGAACCGCAGCCACAGGTGGTTGTCGCATTGGGATTTTTGATCACGAACTGCGCGCCCTGGAGGGTTTCGGAGTAATCGACTTCGGCGCCCATCAGGTACTGGAAGCTCAGTGGATCGATCAGCAGCGTGACGCCCTCGTTTTCGATGGCCAGGTCATCGTCGGCGCGGTTTTCATCAAAGGAGAATCCATACTGAAAGCCGGAGCAGCCGCCCCCCGAGATATAGACGCGCAGGTTGAGCGCCGGATTGCCCTCTTCGAGGATCAATTCCTGCACCTTGCGGGCAGCAGAATCCGTGAACACGACGCCGGGAGGCGCTTCTGCTACCGTGCTCTTCTGCTCGCTGATGTGGGTGCTGTCGCTCAAACGATTAAACCTGTAGATGGCTTCACAATACACCTCATGATGGTGGCATGCGCGGCTGAAATCAACGTACTGAAGCGGTGAATCTGATGGTGCTGGCCGCTGAAAAACTGCGTGCCCGGGAAAACAAAAAAGCGGCCGAAGCCGCTTAGTCCCTGCACTTTGTGTAGTGATATTTGGTTCTTATTATTATTGTTTTTTTAGTTCTTATTTTCAGGCAAGACCCCTCGGTCTCTGGTTTCGCCGTCCGCCCCACCCAGATTCCTTGCGGGGCCGTCGGCAGAAATCTGCCCGTGTTTATACGCGCCGCGTGGGCAAACGTCAAGAGAAGGTTACAATTCGATGACATTTGGAGGTTGCATCCGTCATGTTGTGGCTCAAGGCATTTCATATCATCTTCGTCGTGACCTGGTTCGCGGGTCTGTTCTATTTGCCCAGGCTGTTTGTCTACCACGCCATGTCGGATGACGAAACGACCCGCTCGACGCTGGTCACCATGCAGTGCAAGCTCCTGGGCATTACCCATGTCGGTGGCGTGCTGGCGATGCTGTTCGGTCTGTGGATGGTCATCGAGGTGCCGGTGTGGCTGAATCACGGCTGGATGCATGCCAAGCTGGCCCTGGTCGCCGGCCTGATCGCCTACCATGCCTGGTGCGCCCTCCTGGTGCAGCGCTTCGCACGTGGCGAGAACACCCGCTCCCATATCTGGTACCGCTGGTTCAATGAGGTACCCGCGGTATTGCTCATTGCCATCATCGGGTTGGTGGTGCTCAAGCCGTTCTAAGCACTGAATTGGCCAATAGCCACCATTCAGACCGTCTGGCCGTGTAGTGCCATGGCCATTCGTCTTATGTATCCGCGGTCCCTGCGGGACTTCCTTCGCTCACGGTTGCTTCGTGGACTCGCGTATGACAGCCCTTCCCTGGGCTGCATACGCTTGCTCGACATCCCTGGCTCGCAGCACAGTCGCAAAACCGTCGCTCGGCGCTTCCAAATCGACCAATCGCCATATCACTACCCGGCGAGGGCTGCTCCGACGGTGAGCACGGCTCGTGCCTTCGCACGATGTTGGACTCAGAAAATTGGTTTTGGGGGTCCAACCAGTAAGAAGGTCGAGCCGATGCGTTGTTCTCAAGCGGATTCGCAAACGTAGTTTGCGAACAGATCCGGCCAGTCGACTGATGGGTCAGCAAACACCATGAATTCCGGATTGAGGAGGGATTCCTTGCGGTTGTATTCGAGTGGGCTGCCGTCAAGGCGCGTCATGCGCCCACCCGCGGCGGCCACCACGGCATGCGCCGCCGCCGTATCCCATTCAAATGTCGGCCCGAGGCGCGGATAGAAATCAGCCTTGCCTTCCGCGACCAGGCAGCTCTTGAGCGAACTGCCCATGGTCACCAGCTGATAATCGCCCAGGGCCTTCAGGTGCTCCCCGAGCCTCGGATTGG
>JBFHEJ010000019.1:0-14558 GCA_041584255.1 Lysobacterales bacterium | reverse complement strand
GTGCCCTTCGAGGTCGATGAAGAAAACATATTCCCACTTGCCGAGCCTGGAAGGTCGCGACTCGATTCGGGTCATGTTGACCTGGTGCCGGTAAAAAGGCTCCAGCAATGAATAGAGCAGGCCCGGGCCTTCGCGACCTGCCAGCAGCATAGTGGTCTTGTCACGCCCGGATGGCGGGAAAAGCTTGCGGCCGATCACCAGGAAGCGGGTGGAATTGTCGGGATGATCCTCAATCGCGGAGAACATGACTGGCAAACCGTAAATCTCGGCCGCGGGGCGCCCCGCAATGGCGGCAGCTTCCGGAGCATTGCGAACCCGCCGCGCTGCTTCGGCGTTGCTGCTCACTGCCATCACCTCCGCATCGGGCAGATGAGCCCGGATCCAGGTTTTGCATTGCGACAGCGACTGTTGGTGGGAATAGATGCGCTCTATTTGATTCAGGTTGCGAGCGTGGGTCAGTAAATTGTGATGAATGCGCAGTTCGATCTCGCCGCAGATTTTGAGGTCCGAGTCGAGGAACATATCGAGGGTGTGACTGACAATTCCCTGGGACGAATTTTCGACCGGCACCACGCCGAAGTCGGCCTCGGCAGACTGCACGTAATCGAAAACCTCGTCGATTCCGGGATAACTCAGGGCGTGGACCGAGTGGCCGAAGTGAGTGAATACGGCCTGTTGGGTGAATGTGCCTTCCGGGCCCAGGTAGGCCACTTTGAGCGGTTCCTGCTGTGCCAGGCAGGCGGACATGATCTCGCGAAACAGCCGCAACATCTCGGCGTCGCTCAACGGGCCCTGGTTGCGCTGTTTGACCGCCAGGAGGACCTGTGACTCGCGCTCTGGCCGATAGTAGTCCACGGCATGCGGCAGCTGGCCCTTGCTGGCTCCCGCATCGAATGCCAGTCGGGCACGCTCGCTGATCAGTTTCTGGATCTGCTCGTCGAGGTCGTCGATTCGACGGCGCACATCGTCAAGGCCTTGCCTGCCGCTTTTGTCGTTCACCATGCTTCCTTGAACTCTTGCCCCAAACCCGGGGCAAGGCATTGTAAGTGCTACAACCAGGCGTCGCTACCGCACCCCTGGGCAGTGAGGCGCGTTTCCCGCCGTTAGCTTCACGCCCTCACCTACCACGTCACCGAAATGGGCGCGCTCGATAGCCATCATCAGTCGCAGGTCGAACGGCAGATCCGTATCGTCGCCAACCTGCTCGTTAAGCGCCTGACCATCCGCTTGCAAACCATCGCTGGATTGCGCAACAGTCCTCCACGCGTCGACCAGTGCCTGCAGCCGGGAAAGGTCGAGCACGGACGCTGACAACCTCAGGCTCAGTTCCGGCGGGCTTGCGTCGAGCACGCAGCCGGATCCCGCTATCCGCTGGTCGGCAATCCAGACATCGAGTGCTTCGATCTCGTACCCACTCCGCCCTTCAGCAAATTTTCGTCCCCAGCCGATCCGGGCTTCCAGCCGGTAGGTTTGCCCAGCCGCCTCGCCAGCCAGTGTCACAAAAAAAACAGACTGCACCAGATCGGCCGAAAACATGCCCTCCATGCCAGAGATGCGCCAGGGGCTGAAGTCGAGATTCAACGATTCAAGTTCGGCCTCGGCATGACCGTCCGTTCGCAGGGTCAAATTTCCGCTCGCAGCCGTCTGCAGCAACCCGCCGGCCTCCGTGTGCAGGCCCAGGCGCGCTTTGAATTCTGCCTTATCGCCCACCCTGAACTGGTCGACCGAGAACATTTCGATGCTCACGTACGGGAAGCTGCCGAGACCGTCGAAGTACAGAGCAACCGTTTCCAGTTCGAAACTGCTGATTTCGGGGAAAGAGAAGTAGACTGACTCGCCCGGCGCTTCAATCGATGGTTCAGCGCCGATTTTTGCCAGGTCTACACCCGCATCGGACACGTTCAGGGCGACGACCTCGACCTCACCGCGAAGTAGTGGCCGCAGGGACAAGTTGACCGAATAGGACCCCGCATCGACGATTTTCCAACGACCGTCCGTCGAAAATATCCGCAGGTCCGTGCCACGCGCACCCGGCAGGGGCAGAACACCGATCGAAAACTCGCCGTCCAGCCGGACCGGGCGGCCCATCGCAGCGGAAAGCCGCGTTTCCACCAGGCCCCGCCCGACTTCCGTTGAAAGCCACCAGTGCAGCCCCGCCAACGCGAAGACGAGGACAACCGCCACAATGACCAGTACGACCAGCAGTTTCCTGAGCAACGATGCTTTCACCGCGGATCACCGACGCCGCCCGATTGAGTGACCACGGTCGCTGCGACTACAATTGCTGGCTTAACCACCAGCAATCCGGCTCCAGGTTTCATCGTGTCATTCATCGATATCTCAGCTCACCATCACATGTCACTGGATGCCGCTCAGTCCGCGGCGGACGCGCTGGCGCTCGATCTGGCGAAAAAATTTGACATCGACTACGGCTGGGACGGCGATTTCATTCATTTCGAGCGGCCGGGGGTCGACGGCAGCATCCACGTCAACGGCGAGCAGATTCACATCCAGGCCCGGCTTGGTTTGCTCCTGACATTCTTGCAGGGCCGCATCGAGGACGAGATCCGCAGCTATCTCGGAAGTCATTTCGACTGCGAAATTGAGAATCACTCAGTCTAGGCAGCGCGCACGCCCTCGATCGCTTCGAGTATTTCCTCTCGCGCCCGCCTGAACACGGGCAGTGATTCGACATGCAGGTAGCGGATTAGTCCTTCCTCATCGACCAGAAAAACCGAGCGCTTCATGCCCAACATGCCCTTGCTGTCGTAGAGAGCGGCTACCTCGAGATCGGGGTCGCTGAGCAGGGAAAAAGGCAGCTTGTGCTTTTTCTTGAATGCCTGGTGAGAATTGGCGTCGTCACGGCTGATGCCCACGACCTTCACGCCCAGTCCGGCAAACGCCTCGATGCCGTCGCGGTAATCACATAGCTGGCGCGTACACACCGGTGTGTCGTCGCCGGGATAGAACACCAGCAATATCATCTCGCCTCGATGATCCGCGAGCGAGAACTCGCCGCCTGTCTCGTCCTCGAGCGAGAACTCCGGCGCTTTGTCATTGACTTGCAACATGCTCTGCTCCGTCCTGCGGGTGGTTAGTGTAACGCCTGGCGGTCGCTGGCGCTGGCCGCCGAGCACGGCTACAATTCGCCGTTGCCGCCTCTCTCTTGGCGCACGCTGAAGATTACCTTTAAATGCTCTCACTGCACATCGCACCAACGCCACGCTCCAGATCGGACGGCCCCAAGATCGGGCTGGCCATAGCCGGCGGAGGCCCGGTTGGCGCGATTTATGAGCTGGGTGCGCTACGCGCTATCGACGAGGCTTTCGAAGGCGTGCGCCTTCACCACCTGGATATTTACGTCGGCATCAGCGCGGGCAGTTTCATCGTTTCCAGCCTGGCCAACCACATTTCCTCGGCGGACATCTGCCGCACTTTCATCGGCCACCCAGCCGCCGAGTTCACGCTCAAACCCGAGGACTTCTTCAGACCCGACTACCGGCAATACCTGGAAACCGCCAAGCGGCTGCCGTCCGTGATTTCGGAAAACCTGGTGAAGATCATCAAGGATCCCTACCATTCGACGATTTCGGCCGTTTTCGAGTCCATTGGCCGTTGCCTGCCGAGCGGACTGTTCGACAGCGATGCGATCGAGCAATTCCTTCGCAAAATTTTCGAATCCAAGGGCA
Source organism: Lysobacterales bacterium (assembly GCA_041584255.1). Classification (GTDB taxonomy): domain Bacteria; phylum Pseudomonadota; class Gammaproteobacteria; order Xanthomonadales; family SZUA-36; genus JAUIBE01. The sequence goes on along the minus strand of JBFHEJ010000019.1, from coordinate 10,869 downwards.
GGAGCAACGATTTCAAAGCGCTCGACACCATCCTTTACGTTGTCGCTGTCAATTTGGACAATGGCGCGGCGGTGAGATTCGGCGACCCGGAGCATAGCGACGTGCCGATTTCGAAGGCGGTGCAGGCCAGCGCGGCATTGCCGGCACTCTATTCCCCGGTCCGTATCGACGGCCGCTACTTCGTGGACGGCGCATTACGCCGAACACTACACGCCTCCGCCGCGCTCGACGAGGGAGTCGATCTCCTGATTGGGATCAATCCGCTGGTACCGTTCAGCTCCGACGACGATGGACAGCCGAATCCCAACACCATTCCCGTCAGTCGCCTGATTCGAGGCGGCCTGCCACTGATCCTGTCGCAGACATTCAGGGCACTGATCCAATCGCGCATGAAGGTGGGCTTCACCAAGTACCGTGAATCACATCCCGGCTCAGACCTGATCCTGCTCGAACCCAACCAGGGGGACGAGCAGATGTTCTTTACCAATGTGTTCAGTTTCTCCAGCCGCAATGCATTATGCGATCACGCCTACCGAATCACGCGCCAGGACCTGCTGGCCCGCGCCGACGAACTCGACCAGATCCTCAGCAAGCACGACATGAAGGTCAACCGCGAAATCCTGGAAGATCCGGACCGCAGCCTGGAGCAGAGCCTCAATGAAGGCTGGTATGGCCGGTCCAGGGTGTCACGCGATCTCTCCCTGGCCCTCGACGAACTCCAGCACCAGATCAAGAAAAGAACGGGGTAGACCCAGACGCCCTGGAATCGGCGGCCAGCGAGCGATTGACATCCACGCTGCTTACGCAGCCACCCGCCCAAAAACAGAAAAGCCGCCTGAATGGTCAAGCGCGAGTGCAGCCGCCTTTGGAGCTGCGCCAAGCGCATTTCCGGAGCAGGGAAACGAGCGATTGACATCCACGCTGCTTACGCAGCCACTCGCCCAAAAACAGAAAAGCCGCCTGAATGGTCAAGCGCGAGTGCAGCCGCCTTTGGAGCTGCGCCAAGCGCAGTTCCGGAGCAGGGAAACGAGCGATTGACATCCACGCTGCTTACGCAGCCACCACCTACCAATGGATGCCGCGCATCAACGACGCAAACGCCAGCTGCTCCTGCGAGGCCTCTGTCTGTTGTCCTTTGACGCCGCGCGCTGCCGCCGAATCGGGGAACATGCGGAACGCGCTGTTCATCACGATCTCGGCCACCTTGGGCGCCACGGCGTGCAGCACCTGGGAGAAAATACCCAGCCGCGTAGCAATCCGCTGCGGTTTGTAGATCACCGCCTGCTTGACCATGTCGGCCGCTTCCTCCGGGCTGATGGTCGGCACATTGTTGTAGATCTTGGTCGGCGCAATCATCGGCGTGCGGACCAGTGGCATATTGATGGTCGTAAAGCTGATGCCGGTGTCGTTGAATTCTGCAGCCGCACAGCGCGAGAACGCGTCTAGGGCGGCCTTGGACGCCACGTAGGCGGAAAACCTCGGCGCGTTCGACAGAACGCCAATTGAAGAGATATTGATGATCTGGCCCCTGCGGCGCTCCGACATTTTCGGCAACACCCGCATGATCAGGCGCAGACTGCCGAAGTAGTTGAGTTGCATGCATCGCTCAAAATCATGAAAGCGATCGTAGGACAACGCGATCGATCGGCGGATAGAGCGACCGGCGTTGTTGACCAGCACATCGATGGGGCCCATGTCGGCCTCGATCTTGTCGATCACCGCGTCGCAGGCTTCCAACTCGGTCAGGTCCGCCGCGAAACTTTGCGCGAATCCGCCCTCGGCCTTGATTTCCTTGACCGTTTCGGTCAGCCCTTGACGCTTGCGCGCAACGATCGCCACCCGGGCGCCGGCCTTGCCCATCATCAGCGCGGTGGCGCGGCCGATTCCCGAAGAGCCGCCGGTCACGACCACGACCTTACCCCCCACTTGGCCCCGCAGGCTGCGATCGATAAACAGGTCAGGATCGAGATGACGCTCCCAGTAGTCCCACAGCCGCCAGGCGTAGTCTTCCAGCCTTGGAACTCGAATCGAAGTCCGCTTCAGCGCCCGTTCGGCCTCCTGGTTGTCGAAACGCGTCGGATAGTTGACGAAACTGAGCACGTTCGCCGGGATGCCAAGATCATGCAACACCTGGCGCTGAATCCGTTTGACCGGCGGGAACATCGACAGCCCCTGCTTCACGACCGAAGGAATGTAATTGAAAATTCTGGCATCGATCCGCATGCTCATCTGCGGCGCGTGGGCGGCGTCCGCGAACAGGTTGAGCACTTCTCCGATGCGCAGCGGCTTGGGATCGGTCAGGTGGAAGCACTTACCGTCTTTGCGCGCCATGTGGGCGATGTGATCCATGGCCGCCACCACGTAGTCCACAGGTACAATGTTGATCCGGCCACCCTCGAATCCGATTGTGGGCATCCACGGCGGCAGCATGCGGCGCATCTTTTGAATCAGTTTGAAGAAGTAATAAGGTCCGTCGATCTTGTCCATCTCTCCTGTCTCGGAGTGACCGACCACGATTCCGGGACGGTAGATCCGCCACGGCACGGTCGACTGGTGGCGCACGATGGCTTCCGATTCGTGCTTGGTCCGAAAGTAAGGATCCTCCAGCCCGGTGGCTTCCTCGAACATGTCCTCGCGAAACACACCCTGGTACAGGCCTGCAGCGGCGATCGAACTGACGTGATGAAAGCAACCGGCTCCCACCGCTTCGGCAAACTGCAAGGCGTTCTTGGTGCCATCCACGTTGACCTTGATCTGTGATTCTGCGTCGGCCTTGAGGTCATAGATGGCGCCAAGGTGGAACATATGCCGGATTTCGCCCTGCAGCTGATTGCGCTTGGCGGGGCTGATGCCAAGAAACGGCTTGGTGAGATCTCCCGTGACCGGGATGACCCGCTTGGCCGACACGCCCCAGCGTTTCGCAAGTGCCTTGAACTTGGGTTTCGATTTGGCGCGCACAAGAACGTAAATGTTTCCGCGTCTGTGAATGAGGTGATCGATCAGATTGCGGCCGATGAAACCGGTACCCCCGGTTAAAAAATAACTCATGAATCGACTCCGATAACTTCGCGTGAATCCAGCCGCCATTGGGGCGTCAAGTCTGCCCCGCCCATGCCCGCGGCTCGTGTTACGATCTTAACAGAACAATCCAGTCCCTTGATGGCAGAGGTGTGCCTGATGAGTAACGATGCCGAGCAATTCGAAAAAGCCGCCGAAGTGGCCAAATCACTCCCGGAACGACCTGACAATGAAACCTTGTTGCAACTGTATGCCCTGTACAAACAAGGATCGGAAGGTGATGTCAGCGGGGAGAAACCCGGTTTTTTCGATTTTGTCGGCGTCGCCAAGTACGAGGCATGGGAGAAACTACAGGGTGTGAGCCAGGAGGAAGCGCGCGGCCAGTACGTTGCGCTGGTTCGCAAACTTGGAGGGGAAGTCTGAGTCCCGGTGAAGCATGGCCCGTCGTAACACGCGGGAGTTGATCCTTGGCACCAGCCTGGCCCTGTTCAACGAGCTGGGAGAGCCCAACGTCTCCACCAACCTGATAGCCGATGAGGCTGAAATCAGCCCGGGCAATCTCTACTACCATTTTCGACAAAAGCAGGACATTGTCGAAGCGCTGTTGAGCCGCTTTGCGGAAGCACTGCTGCCGCTGATCGACGTCTCTGTTGAGGATGACATCGATGCTGAATCGCTGTGGATTCGTCTTCATCTCGTATTCGAATTAAAGGGCCAATATCGCTTCGTTTATCGCAACATCTCAGACTTTGCCGGCCGCATGCCGGATGTTGAGAAGGTCATGCGCGCCTTGTTCATGCGCGAGCGAGGGGCCGTGGCGAGCCTGCTGGCAGGGCTGCAGGAAAACGGTTCGATGGGAGCAAGCCCGCCACAACAGGCCATGCTGCTCGACCAGATCATGTTGACGCTGACCTACTGGATTCCCCATGCGAACCTGTTCGACCCCAAGGGGGCAGAAGACGGCAGCGCGCAGGTGCTGGCGATCGCCCGGGTTTTCCTGCTGGTCCTGCCCTATCTGCGCCAGCCCTGGAAGGACGAAACCGGCCGGCTGGCGGCGGAATATCTGCGCACGATTTCGAAATAAAAAAAAGGGCCGGCAAGGCCGGCCCTATAGTTATCATCCCCGTCCGGAAGTCAGGACTTCGCTGACCCGGCTTTCTTCCTGACCGTCTTCTTGACGGCTTTCTTGCCGGTCTTCCTGCCGGCTTTCTTTGTGGTTTTCTTCTTGCTCGAAGCAGGCTTCCTGGTGGTTGAGGCTTTGCCTGAGGCTGGCGCCCGGGCTGCATCCAGCAGAGCGACCTGTGTAGCCAGGTCCTCAACACGCTTGCTCAGGCCATTGATATCGTCGCGGGTCGGAATTCCGAGCCCGGCGAGGGCGCGAGCAACGCGTTCCTCGAAAATCTTCTCGAGTTTGTCCCAATTGTCGGACGCCTGCTTGCGCATCGCGTCGGTGCGCTGCTTGACGCCGGACATCCTGTCCTCGACTTCTCCGCGCAGGTCAGATACTGCGCCTTCGAGGTCGTTACGGGCCTTGCCCTCGAACTTGCTGCCTTCTTCAACCAGCTTTTCGAAAAGCTTGCTGCCGCGCTCGATGATCTTGCCGCCTTCCTGCTGGGCAATATTCAATGCCCCCAGGCCAGCCAGCCATACTTCACGTGCGGACTGCATTACCGGCTCACTCAGCTTGCTTGCTGAACCACCGCGTTGTACCTTCTTTTTCAACTTCTTCTTCGCCATGACATCCTCCTTTTTGGGTGTCGTGTTATCTAACTTGGGCAAATAATAGGGTCCAAAATTAGAGCTTTCACACTAGAAACATGACCGCATGGAATGCTTTCCCCTACGACACCGGGGATTACGAATACAGCGCTGACGAATTGATCGAGGCGTGGCCCGAGCTGCACCGGGGTGACCGCGAACCCCTGCCCGACGATCCCGACATGCTCGAGGCCTGGGCGGCATTTCATGCCGGGGATTTTGCCCGTGCGGTAAGACTGGCGGACACCGTCGGCGCAGCCGCACACGCCGTTGCCAACAAGGCGACCGGCATCTATGCAAACTACCTTGAAGACAACGAAAAGGTTCAGCAAAAGCTCTTCATGGCTGCAATCGAGAGGGCCGAGGCCGCCATCGAAGCGTTTCCTGATGATCCCAACGCGCATTATTTTCATGCCTTCAACCTGGGCCGCTTCAGCCAGAGCATTTCAGTGGTCAAGGCCGTCAAACAGGGATACGCCGGGAAAATTCGCACCAGCCTGGAATGCGCGCTTGAACTTGAGCCGGATCACGCCGAGGCCCACACGGCCATGGGTATGTACCATGCTGAGATCATCGACAAGATCGGCAAGCTGATCGGGTCGATGACTTACGGCGCTAGCGAATCGGAGGCCCTCGGACACCTCGAAGCGGCTGTTGACCTGACCCCCGACTCGCCGATCGCCCACATCGAATACGCCAACGGTCTGTACCTGATTTATGGGGACAGGAAGTTGGACGAAGTCAGCGAGCTTTACAACAAGGCCTCGGAGATGACGCCGCGCGACGCCATGGAGCGCCTCGACGTCGAATACGCCAAGTCAGAGTTGGAATAACAGGGTGATACTGCGCAGCTAGCTCTTGTCCAGCATGAGCAGGGAATGTTCCAGCAGGTCTTCGGCGAGGGTGCAGCAGGGTCGCTCGTCGAGTGGCAGCATCATGCCCAGTTTGAGCAAGCGCTCCAGCTCCGGCCCGAACTCACTAATGATGGCGTGCGGGTCCGGAACCAGCTTGCGATCCGTCATCACGCCGAAGAACACTTTGCCGCTGTAGCTCAATATGCTCACGCCCATGCCGATCGAGCCATTCTGCGGCACCCAGAACATCATGCTGCGGACCTGGCCACCGGCGAGGTACAGTGGCTCACGCGGACCGGGTACATTGGTCAGCACCGTGCTGGCTTTTTGACTCAGCACGTCGAGGGCCGGTTTTTGCAGTGCCGCAGGCCCCATGCCCAGTGCCGCCAGCAGTCCCAGCGCCACCGTCGCCTGTTTGCTCGTCTTGAGCTCATTCATCCGCTCATTGACCTTGTAAACGCGCTTTAGGGGATGGGGCTCATTGACCGGTAAGTTCAGGAACACGACGCCGAAGTGGTTGCCCAGTTCCCTGGCGTGCTCCAGCGGGCGCAGATTGACCGGCACAGTGGCACGGATCTCCGTATCGTCGCCGATCGGCTGGCCGCGCTGCAGCATGTATCGGCGCAACGCCCCCGTCACTGCGGCAATCAGCACATCGTTGACCGTGCAATGCAGCACCTTGCTGATTGCCTTGACTTCGTCCAGTGGGATGGAATTCGTCCACGCCGCTTCCTTGCGGATTCCGAGGTCCCCTTTGAATACGGTCCTGGGGTCGTCGGGCAGTGTCAGGGCATGAGTGAGTTCCTGCAGAATTTCGGCCGCCTCGCTCGCGTACCGGCCTGCTCGCTCCGGTTCCTGGACCATCCTTAGCCCCTCTTCCAGCAGTTTGAACCCCCAATGAACCGCGAAGTCTATGCCCTCGCGCGCGGGTTCGGTGAGCCGTCGAAAGATACCCGATTCGCTGGCTGCCTTGCGCTTCCAGCTCACAGGGTCGCTCGCCAGTGGCGGTGGGTCGGGACTGTCGTCGGTGAGCGTCAGCATGACCTGAACCAGGGCAATGCCGTCGGCGTAACAATGATGAATGCGTGTCACGACGACCGGGCCGCTGACGTAATTTTCGATGTAATGAAACTGCCACAAGGGTCGCGAAGGATTCAGCGGCGTGCTGGCGAGATCACTGACAAATTCCTCCAGCTCGGCCTTGTCGGCCAGTCCTGGCAAAGCCACGCGGCGAACGTGGGCGTAGATGTCGAAATCGGCGTCATCGATCCAGTAGGCGCCTGCTGCATTGTCGACCGCTTTCTGGCGAAAGCGCCTGAACGACAGGAATCGTGATCGAACCGTGTCAACCAGGCGTTCGTAACTGATCCCGTCATCGAGCGTCATGATGCCGGTGATCATCATCAGGTTGGTGGGCTGCTCCATTCGCAGCCAGGCCGTATCGACCTTGGAAATGGGTTCCTTGTGAAGGTCGGCAGGCACGGAAAATCGACCGCTTAGCTGGCCAGCTGCATGTTGCGCCCATCGCGGCGCAGTGCGCGCACAGCGTCGGAGCGCTCGGCTTCGATGGCTTCGAGGTAGCCTGCAGACACGCCGGTCACGTACTCGCCTGAAAAGCACGACGTGTCGAACTTTTCGATAGCCTTATTGCCCTCGCGGCAGGACGCAATCAGCTCGGGCAAATCCTGGTAGATGAGCCAGTCGGCGCCCAGCAGTTCCTCGATCTGCTTTTCGCTGCGGCCGCTTGCGACCAGTTCCGAGGTCGCGGGCATATCGATGCCATAGATATTGGGATACCGCACCGGGGGTGAGGCTGAAGCAAAGTAGACCTTGCGTGCGCCGGCTTCGCGCGCCATCTGAATGATTTCACGCGAGGTCGTTCCGCGCACAATGGAGTCATCGACCAGCAGCACATTCTTGTCGCGGAATTCCAGTTCAATCGGGTTGAGTTTCTGTCGCACCGACTTCCGGCGCTGTTCCTGCCCCGGCATGATGAAAGTGCGCCCGATGTAGCGGTTCTTCATCAACCCCTCACGATGCTTGACTCCGAGGTCATAGGCCAGCGGCAACGCGGCTGTTCGGCTGGTATCCGGAACCGGTATGACCACGTCGATGTCGTGGTCGGGACGTTCCCTGAGGATCTTGCGGGCGAGCGCTTTGCCCATCCGCAACCTGGCCTTGTAAACCGAGATGTCGTCGAGCATTGAGTCCGGCCGGGCGAAATAGACATGCTCGAAAATACACGGGGTCAGCTTCTTCGATTGGCTGCTCACGTGGCTGTGCAAGCGCCCTTGCAGATCGACGAATACCGCCTCGCCGGGCCGCAGGTCACGCAGCAGTTCGAAGCCCAGGACACTCAATGCCACAGACTCCGATGAAATTGCATACTCCTCGCCGTGGCGCCCTTCCCTGACGCCAATCACGACTGGCCGAATGCCGTGAGGGTCGCGTATCCCGAGTACGCCATGTCCGCAAATCGCTGCGATGACAGCATAGGCGCCGATGCAGCGACGGTGCACAGCGTCCACCGCGGCAAAAACGTGCTTCGGTGTCAGCCGCTTCGGACTTTGCACCTGGATCTCGTGGGCCAGCACGTTGAGCAAGGCCTCGGAGTCGGACTCGGTGTTCAAATGCCGGCGGTCACTGTCGAACAATGCCTGTTTCAATTCCGTCGTATTGATCAGGTTGCCGTTGTGACCCAGCGCGATGCCGTAGGGGGAATTGACATAGAAGGGCTGGGCTTCAGAGGAATCGTCCAGGCCCGCAGTCGGATACCGGACATGACCAATACCGACGTTGCCATGCAGCGCCAGCATGTCTTCCGCGCTGAAAACATCGCGCACCAGCCCCTCCCCCTTGCTGAGGTGGATACGGTTACCTTCCAGGGTGGCGATACCGGCGGCATCCTGGCCTCGGTGCTGTAACACGGTCAGCGCGTCATAGAGCTGGCCCGCAACCGGCTGGCGACCGACAATCCCGATGATCCCGCACATCTCAGTCCGCCTTCCGCCTCGTAGCGGGCCCTTTCGAGGTAATGTCCCCGGGCTGGAATTTTATCATGCCCACCTCGAAAGGCCTTGATTGAACGGTGCCAATTGCGCGATTTCCGGAGGCTTCTCATCGACCGGGCTTTCGAGATCCCCTGCTTTTTCTTCCTTTTCCTCCGCAGGCTCGAAGTCGAGGTGTTCGGCGACAGAGTCCGGCAATAGCTGGGCACTCAGAGCCACCAATGGCATGAAAGACCGGATCAATCGTGAATCCTTCCACCAGCCGTCTGCGGGAAGTGGCGTGAAGCCAGTCACCAAAATGGCCGCGACAACCAGCGCCACGCCCCTGGCAATTCCGAAAAAGCCCCCCAATAGCCGGTCCGTGCCGCTCAAGCCGGTGGATTCAACCAATCGGCCCAGCAGGTAATTCATCAGGCCGCCGATCACCAGCACCACGATGAAGAGACCGATAAAGCCGATTGCTGTGCGGGCCGAGGGAAGTGATACATGGGTTTCCATCAACACAGCGACATCGCCGGCGAATCGGTACGCAATGATGAAGGCGGCGGCCCACACCAGCAGCGAGAACACTTCCTTGATAAATCCTCGCAACACACCGACCAGCAGAGAGATTGCAATGGTTGCCAGGATGGCGTAATCAGGCCAGCTCATCGTACCCCGCTCTTTTTGCCTTGGACCCCGGTGCAGGTCAGTCCGAACTCATCACCACGCCGTCGATACCAAGGTCGTCAGCGATCTTCTGTTCGGCCTCGAGCGCATCGGCGCGATCCAGAAATGGCCCGACACGTACCCGGTGAATCGTGGCGGCGTCGTTTCTTACGGTTTCATCAAACGCGCTGAGCCCCGACGCCCGCAGGCGGGCAACCAGTTCCTGTGCATTGTCCTGGCTGCTGAAACTGCCGACCTGTACGACCCAGCGCATCAAAGGATCCTCGCTGGCCAGGGCCGGGCCCGCTTCATCCGGTTGCATGTCAACGATGCGCGGATTGACGCCTTCGTATTGCTCACGCAGGGCGGCCGCCACCCGCTGGGCTTCAGCCTCGCTGGCGTAAGGACCGACCCGAACGCGGTTGAGCTGTCCTGTATCGCTGCTGACATGATCCTGCAGCACGGCGTATCCTGCCTGTTGGAGCTGGCCCGCCAGGCGTATCGAGTTTGCACTGTTGCCGAAACTCGCCACCTGGACCACGTAACGCAGAGAGTTCGCATTGTCCTGGGAGGCCATCAGGTTCTCTACCAGGGCTTCCATGCCGGCGTTGTCGGGCTGCGAAGCGGCCTGATCGGTTGGCGGTTCGCCAGCACCCTCGACGGTGGTCTGCTCTGCTGCCTGCGCAACCTCTTCTGCCGCGTCGGCGATCTCTGTGGCCGTATCGGCTTCAACCGGCTCCGCAGGCATGGAGTCGCCTGCGACAGGCTCGGATAACGGGGTGACGGTCCGATCGGGCAACTCCACTTCCACATCCCCCGATGGCGGGCCTGGCCGGACGCCCGGACCACCTTCTTCGCCAACCGGAAAGCGGCGAGTTTCAAACTCCAGGTCAGGCGGCTCTGCCGGAAGCTCTATGCTGCGCGAAGCCCCGCCTTCTGCAGACGGCCGACCGCCAAAAATCATTGGCAGCACGATCACGGCCAGGGCAATCAGCACGATGGCGCCGACCAGCCTTTGTTTGAGGGCTTTGTCCATGAGAATGTCGCTGCAAACCAGCCGCGATTCTATCAGTTAACCTGCCTGCTGCACCAAAGGCATGGCAATCAGACCAATGCCCGCCCGGAGGCGAGAGGCTGATCGAGGCCTTCAATGTGCATGATGGCTTGCGCTGCAGTCAGGAATGAACCGAAAACGAGGACCAGGCCGTCGCTTCCGGCATCGTCAATGGCGGCATCGATGGCCAGTGAGACCGTTTCGAATGTCCGGGTGGCCTTTGTTTGCGTGGCCGACATGATCCGCGCCGCAACAGCCTCGGCGGTTTGCCCACGTTCTCCGCCGAGGCCCGCGCAGTACCAGCGACTGACGTGGGTGTCGAGAACCGCCGCCACGGATTCGACGTTCTTGTCACGCAGCATGCCAACCACCGCAAGGCAGCGGTCATGGCCGGCTGAATCCAGGTAATCCCGGATCACCCCGGCGGCGAGCGGATTGTGACCCACATCGACAACGACTTCCGGAGTGCCACGAATCCGCTCCAGTCGCCCGCGGACCCGGCACCCGGCCACGGCAGCCGCCGTGCGGC
>JBFHEJ010000018.1:0-14620 GCA_041584255.1 Lysobacterales bacterium | reverse complement strand
TGCCGCTGACGGGGGGATGGAAGGACGGTTGCTCCACCGCGAATAGGCAGGCATGCCCGGAATGGGGTCTGGAATTGGCCTGATCTGAAAGCTCCGGCAAGGTTGGGAAGGTCGGCTTGCAAGTTCGTGGCAAAGCGGCCAATATCCGGTTTTCTTGGGCAGGGGAACCATGAGCGCGCAGTACGAAGCCAAGGACATTGAGGTTCTCGAAGGCCTCGAGCCCGTCAAACGCCGCCCCGGCATGTACACCGACACCTCCCGGCCAAATCACCTGGCCATGGAAGTCATCGACAACAGCGTCGACGAAGCGCTTGCCGGATACGCCAGGCAGATCAGCGTCACGGTTTTCGAAGACGGCTCCGTGGAGGTCGCCGACGACGGACGCGGCATGCCGGTCGACGTGCATCCCGAGCACAAGATGCCGGGTGTCGAATTGATTCTCAGCCGGTTGCACGCCGGCGCCAAGTTCTCCGACAAGAACTACACCTATTCCGGTGGCTTGCACGGCGTCGGGGTGAGCGTGGTCAATGCGTTGTCCAGCAAGCTCGACGTCTGGATCAAGCGCGGCGGCAACGAATACCACATGGCTTTCGAGAAGGCCGAGAAGGCCGGCAAGCTCGAAACAATCGGTACTGTCGGCCAGCGCAATACCGGCACGCGTCTACGATTCTGGCCCGACCCCGCCTATTTCGATTCGCCAAAAATATCCCTTCCGCGACTGCGTCATCTGCTGCGCGCCAAGGCAGTGCTGTGCCCGGGCCTGACTGTAAAGTTGGTCCAGGACAAGTCTGGTGAGACCGAGGAGTGGCGCTTCGAAGACGGCTTGACCGATTACCTCGAATCTGAGCTGGAAGCGTTTCAGACCCTGCCCGAAAAACCCATGTCGGGAAACCTCAAGGGGACCGATTCAGAAGTCTCCTGGGCCTTGTGCTGGCTGCCGGACGGCGGGCCCGCGGACAAGGGCAATCTGGTGCAGGAAAGCTACGTAAACCTGATCCCCACCGTTCAGGGCGGAACTCATGTCAACGGGCTCAGAACCGGGCTGATCGAGGCACTGAGAGAATTTTGCGAGCATCACGCCCTGTTGCCGCGCGGCGTGCGCCTGGCCCCCGACGACGCCTGGGACAGCCTGGCTTATGTGCTTTCGGTCAAGCTGAAGGACCCGCAGTTCAGCGGGCAGACCAAGGAACGGCTGTCCTCGCGTGCCTGCGCCTCGTTCGTGTCCGGTGTCGTCAAGGACGCTTTCAGCCTGTGGCTCAACCACAACGTCGCCCAGGGCGAGGCCATCGCCCAGCTTGCCATCGCCAACGCGCAAAAACGCATGAAATCAGCGCGCAAAGTGGTGCGCAAGAAGATCACCCAGGGTCCCGCCTTGCCGGGCAAGCTGGCCGACTGCACTTTACAGGACCTGGCCCAGACCGAGTTATTCCTGGTCGAGGGTGATTCAGCCGGAGGATCCGCCAAGCAGGCGCGCAACCGCGAATTCCAGGCGATCCTGCCGCTGCGAGGCAAGATACTGAACACCTGGGAGGTCGAATCCGACGCTGTTCTCGCCAACCAGGAGGTGCACGACATCTCGGTCGCCATTGGCGTCGACCCCGGATCCGGGGATCTCTCCGGACTGCGCTACGGCAAAGTGATCATCCTGGCCGATGCCGACTCAGACGGCCTGCATATCGCCACGCTGTTGTGCGCCCTGTTCCTGAAGCACTTCACTGCGCTGGTGGAGGCCGGGCGTGTTTTCGTGGCCATGCCGCCGCTGTTTCGCATCGACGTAGGCAAGGAGACCTATTACGCACTGGACGACGAGGAACGGCGCGGAACGCTGGAAATGATCGCGGCCGAGAAGAAAAAAGGAAAGGTCTCGGAAACCCGCTTCAAGGGTCTGGGCGAGATGAACCCACTGCAGCTCCGGGAAACCACTATTGACCCCGACACCCGGCGGTTGGTGCAACTGACCGTCGACAACCGCTCAGCAACGCAAAAACTCATGGACATGCTGCTGTCGAAAAAACGCGCCTCTGATCGCAAGTCCTGGCTTGAGACCAAGGGGGACCTGGCCACCGTATGACCCACTGCAAGGCCCATCGAGAGATTTAAAATGACCAGCAAGATTCAGAAAGCCGACTCAGCCGCGCGCTCCAGGGCCATCTGGATCGCCGTGATCGGGTTGATCCTGGCCGCCGTTCTCATCGTGCTGTTGAATGTCTTCGAAGAGGCATTCACTGAATGGGGTAAAGACCTGGCGGCAGATGTCATCAATCAACCGCAAATGGTGTCCGTGATCCTGTTTGTCGTCATGCTGCCATTGCTCGCTTCGTCGGTGTTTGTTTTTATTCAGGGCCAACGCATTGTCAGGGCGCAGCGCATGCCATATCCCGGGCAGGTGGTGATCAAGGATACGCCGGTCATCGAGGGCCCGAAGGCGGTTCAGCGCGGACGCGCCATTCAGGCCATCGCGGTAATCATGGCGGCAATGAGCGTCGCCATCCCATTCCTGCCTCCGCTTTTAATGCTCTATCTGAGCAGGGGATCCTGATTCATGTCCGAGATTACCCAGAGCTTTACCGACCACGAGCGCATGCCGCTCAAGGACTACGCCGAGAAAGCCTATCTCGATTACTCGATGTACGTGGTGCTGGACCGGGCCCTGCCATTTGTGGGAGACGGGCTCAAGCCGGTGCAACGGCGCATCGTGTACGCAATGAGCGAACTCGGGCTCAGTGCTGCATCCAGACACAAAAAATCGGCACGAACGGTGGGCGACGTGATCGGCAAGTTCCACCCCCACGGGGACTCGGCCTGTTACGAGGCCATGGTGCTGATGGCGCAACCATTCAGTTTTCGCTATCCATTGATTGATGGACAGGGCAACTTCGGATCGCCCGACGACCCCAAGTCCTTCGCCGCCATGCGGTACACCGAATCGCGCCTGACGGCCTATGCCAAAACCCTGCTGAGTGAATTGGGCATGGGAACCGTCGACTGGGTGCCCAACTTCGATGGCACGCTGAAAGAGCCCGATCAACTGCCGGCCCGATTGCCCAACGTCCTGCTCAACGGTGCCACGGGCATCGCCGTGGGCATGTCGACAGACATCCCGCCGCACAACCTGAATGAAGTTGCGTCTGCCTGCATCCATTTGCTGGATGCCCCCAAGGCCACCGTGAGGGACCTGATGACCCATGTGAAGGGGCCTGATTTTCCGACCGAGGCCGAAATCATCACGCCGTCAGCGGATCTGCTCAAACTCTACGAGACCGGCAACGGCTCCATCAAAATGCGCGCCGTATGGCAAAAGGAGAATGGCGAAATCGTGGTCACGGCCCTGCCCCACCAGGCTTCCCCGGCCAGGATCCTGGAGCAGATTGCGTCCCAGATGCAGGCCAAGAAGTTGCCACTGGTCGAAGATGTGCGCGACGAGTCGGACCATGAAAACCCAACGCGGCTGGTGATCGTCCCGCGTTCCAACCGCGTCGACGGCGAGCAGCTCATGAATCACCTGTTTGCCACCACGGACCTGGAACGCAATTACCGCGTCAATCTCAACGTCATCGGCATCAATGGCAAACCGCAGTTGATGGACTTGCGCAGCCTGCTCAGGGAGTGGGTCGCCTTCAGACTGAGCACGGTGCGTAAACGCCTGGAGCACCGCCTCGACCAGGTCGTCGATCGCCTGCATATCCTCGAAGGCCTGATGGTCGCCTACCTCAATATCGATGAGGTCATCCACATCATCCGCTCGGAAGACGAACCCAAACCGGAGTTGATGGAACGGTTCAACCTCACCGGCACACAGGCCGAAGCCATCCTGGAACTCAAACTGCGCCACCTGGCAAAACTCGAGGAGATGAAGATCAGGGGCGAGCAGGACGATCTCGAGGGGGAACGGGCGGGCCTCGAGAGAATTCTTGGTTCGAAAGCCCGGCTCAAGACCCTGGTCAAAAAAGAAATCCAGGCGGACGCAGAAGCCTACGGTGACGCCAGGCGATCGAAGCTGGTTGAGCGCGAAGCAGCGCAGGCTTTCAAAGAAGAGGACATTTTGCCCTCGGAACCCGTGACCATCGTGCTGTCCCAGTCGGGCTGGGTGCGCATTGCCAAGGGCCACGATATCGACGCTTCTTCGCTCAATTACCGTGCCGGAGATGAGTACCTCGATGCCGCGCGGGGCAGAAGCAACGAGCAGGCAGTGTTTCTGGATTCAACCGGGCGGGCCTACGCGCTGCCCGCGCACAGCCTGCCCTCGGCCCGAGGTCTGGGCGAACCGTTGACCAGCCGCTTCAATCTCTCGCCGGGGTCACGTTTCGTTGCCGCCTTGGCCGGCCCTGCCGAACGCAAAATTGTTCTTGCCAGTACTTTTGGATACGGTTTTGTGACTGAGCTGGGCAATCTGCACAGCCGCATGAAGGCCGGCAAGGCAATGATCAGTTTGCCCAAGGGCGCGGTGCCGGTACTGCCGGCCTATGTCGACGCGCCGGAAAGTGCGACCATCGTTTGCGCCACGTCCGAAGGCCACCTGCTGGCGTTTCCGCTGGTGGAGTTGCCGGACCTTGCCAAGGGTAAGGGCAACAAGATGATCAATATCCCGCCCAAGCGGCTCAAGTCTGGTGAGGAATGGATGGTCGGCATGGCGGTGAAAGGCGAGGGGCAGGAAATCATCGTCTGGGCCGGTCAGCGCTACCTGCGGCTGGCTGAAAAGGATCTGGAACACTATCGCGGCGATCGCGCCCTGCGCGGGCGCAAACTGCCGCGCGGATTCCAGCGCGTCACCAAGATCGAAATCGCTCAACAGTAAAGCAGGCGATCCGAACGTTGCGTTGCCCACACGAAGCGACGCTGTATACCATCGATGACATCGTCTGCGTTCCTGGCCAATAATTCGAGGTTCCTGGGCACAATGGCGCTGATCTTTCTGGGCTCGGCAGCCTATGGCTTTGTGACCCTTGCGCCGACTGCCTACTGATCAGCTGAACATCTTGCGCGATTCTTCGACGGCGCGGGCCAGGATTTCGATCTCCTCCTCGGTGTTGTAAAGCCCGATCGAAACCCGCGCGGTTGCGGGCACGCCGAAGAACGCCATCGCCGGCATGGCGCAATGGTGGCCCGTCCTCAGCGCCACGCCATAATGGTCGATCACAGTGCCGAGGTCGTGGGGATGCACACCCTCTAGGGTGAAACTGATCACGCTGGCTTTGTCGGCTGCGGTGCCAATGACGCGCAAGCCGTCGATGGCTTGTAGTCGCTCGGTACCAAGCTCCAGAAGATGCGCTTCCCACTGCGCGATGTTGTCCATGCCCAATGAAGCCAGGTAACGAACGGCGGCACCGAGGCCAACCGCTCCGGCGATGTTGGGTGTGCCCGCCTCGAACTTGGCTGGAACGTCATTGAACTCGGTTTTCTCGAAACTGACCTGGCGGATCATCTCGCCTCCACCCTGCCAAGGCGGCATGTCTTCGAGATGCTGCTCTTTTGCCCACAACGCGCCGATCCCGGTCGGACCGTACATCTTGTGGCCCGAAAGGCAGAAAAAATCACAACCCAGTGCCCGCACATCCACGGCGGTATGAGGCATGGCCTGGGCGCCGTCCACCAAAACGGGAATGTCGAAAGCGCGCGCCAGTTCGCACACCTGTGCCACCGGGTTGATGGTGCCGAGTGCATTGGATACTGCGACGATGCCGATGATCTTCACCCGCTCGGAGAGCATTGATTGCAACTCGTCGAGCAGCAGTTCGCCGCGATCGTTCATTTCAGCGACGCGCAGTTTCGCGCCGGTCTGCTCACAGACGAGCTGCCACGGCACGATGTTGGAATGGTGTTCCATGCGGCTGACAATGATCTCGTCGCCGGGCTTCAGAAGCGGGCGGGCATAGGCCTGGGCCACGAGGTTGACCGATTCGGTGGTGCCGCGCGTGAATACGACCTCGCGGTCGGATGCAGCATTGATGGAACGCGCCAGGTCCGTTCGCGCCTGCTCGTAAAGGTCGGTAGCCTCCTGGCTCAGCAGATGGACACCGCGATGCACGTTGGCATTGTGGTTACGATAAAAATCTGACTCCGCTTCGATCACGGCCAGTGGCCGTTGGGCTGAGGCGGCCGTATCGAAGTAGACCAGCGGCTTACCGTGCACCGTGCGGCCCAGGATGGGGAAATCGGCCCGCACGCGCTGCACGTCGTACGCCAAATTCTCTGCTCTTTCGACTGCAGTGTTCATTCCGCATCACCTCGTGGAGCGGTTGCCGGCCCCGACCCTCGTGACGTGGGTGCTGCTTCCGCCATCGGTTGCAGGGCGAATTCCAGGCGCCCGGCGATCGATTCCCCCAGCGCACCGGTCAGACCCGGCGTCCGCTCCAGCACCGTCCTGCAGAACGCGCCAGTCAGCATGGCCCGCGCCTCGTCCCCGTCCAGCCCCCTCGACCGCAGGTAGAACACCGCCTCCTCGTCGAGTTGGCCCACGGTGGCGCCGTGGCTGGCTTCGACTTCGTCGGCATAAATCTCGAGTTCCGGCTTGGTATCTATTTCAGCCAACGGTGACATCAGCAGGTTGCCATTGGACTGACGCACACTGCTGCCGTCGGCCCCGGGCCGAATGCGCGCCTTGCCATTCCACACGCCGCGGCTTCGCCCCCCCAGAACCCCGCGAAAGAACTGGCCACTGCGGCTGGGCCCGGCCGCATGATCGATGACGACGTGGTTGTCGATATGACCCGAGCCGCCGATCACGAAGGCACCGTTGACGTCAGCCTCGGCCCCCGGCTGGGCCAGGGTCACCTGCGTGTCGTGTCGCACCAGGCCACCGCCCAAGTCGAAGGCCGCAAGGGCGTAACTGGCGCCGCGCCCGGTGTCACACTCGATGCGCGTAATCAGCGCGGCCTCCTCACTTTCCTGTTGCACGCGAACGTGGCGCAGGCGGGCGCCTGGTTCGAGCTGAACCTGGATGACGAGATTGAGGCCCTGGGCGTGGGCTGCAGCGCTTTGGAATTGTTCGACCAGGTCGAGGGACGCATTGGCCCCCAGGCGGATCAGCACCCTGCTGCTGTGGAGCATCGCAGGCGGCTCTGCGCCGAAGGCCCATTGCAACAGCAATGGACCGGCGTCCTGGCCGCCCGGCACGTGAATCACCAGTCCCGGACCCAGCATCGAGTTGTTCAGCGCCGCGAAGGCCCTTGCTGTGCTTTGAACTTCGAGGGACTCGAGCAACGGCCTGACCCACGAAGCATGACTCTCGGCCGCGAGGGCCTCCTCCAGCGGCAATGTCTCGAATTTCCTGGTGGCCGGCAAGGCGCCCTGTACACGGCCATTGCCGAGGGTCACGATGGGAAAGGCCTCGGCGACCAGGGGGTCCGGCCACTCATCGACGGCAACTTGCGAATGACCCAACTCAGCCAGCTTCTGGCTGCGCGCTTCGAGCAGTTTCAGCGAGGTGTATTTCCAGTCCTCGACCTTGCGATGTGGCAAGCCATGCTTTTCAAAGGCCGCCGCTCCGGCCTGCCGCAGCACATGCAGCCAGGCGGGCTGTTCGCGGCCCGCCCCGGCACGCTCAGCCAGCTGCGAGTTCCAGAGGTCTGCCAGGGCACTCATGGACTCATTCCGCGGCGGTGGTGCCGACCGCCTGGATGCCGCCCTTGTCCAGCCAGGCGTATCCCTGGTCTTCCAGCTTGCGCGCCAGGTCGGCGTCACCGCTGGCGACAATTCTTCCGTCAGCAAGCACATGGACGGCGTCGGGTACGATGTGATCCAGCAGGCGCTGGTAGTGCGTGACTACAAGCATGGATCGATCGTCGCCGCGCAGCCGGTTGACCCCCTCGGCCACAATTTTCAGGGCATCGATGTCCAGCCCCGAATCGGTTTCATCGAGAATGGCGAAGCGCGGCTCCAGAACCGCCATCTGAAAGATCTCGTTGCGCTTCTTCTCACCGCCAGAAAAGCCGTCGTTGACCGCACGGTGCAGCAGGTCGTCCTCGATATGCAGGATTTCCAGCTTTTCACGCACCAGCTTGAGGAATTGCATGGAATCCAGTTCCGGCTTACCGCGTGACTTGCGCTGGGCATTGAGCGCGGCGCGCAGGAAGTAGGTGTTGTTGACCCCGGGAATTTCCACCGGGTACTGGAAGGCCAGGAACACTCCCAGCCGCGCCCGCTCCTCCGGCGCCAGCTCCAGCAGACTCTGGCCGTCGAATTCGACCCGGCCTGCGGTGACCTCGTAGCCCTCCCGGCCCGCGATAACGTTAGCCAGCGTGCTCTTGCCGGACCCATTCGGGCCCATGATGGCGTGCACCTCGCCGGCGTCGATTTCCAGATCGATGCCGTTGAGGATTGCCTTGCCGTCGACCGTGGCATGGAGGTTTTCGACTTTGAGCATACTCATCCCACCGCCCCTTCCAGGCTGACTTCGAGCAGGGCCTTGGCTTCAACGGCAAATTCCATGGGAAGCTCGCGAAAGACCTGCTTGCAAAAACCGTCGACGATCATCGACACCGCGTCCTCTTCCGCAATTCCGCGCTGCAAGCAGTAAAACAGCTGGTCCTCGCCAATACGCGAGGTGGTCGCCTCGTGCTCGATCTTCGCCGTCGGGTTGGCCGATTCGATGTACGGGAAGGTGTGCGCACCGCATCGCTTGCCGATCAGCATCGAGTCGCACTGCGTGAAATTACGGGCGTTGTCGGCCTTGCGCGATACCTTGACGAGACCGCGGTAGCTGTTCTGGCCGTGGCCGGCGGAAATGCCCTTGGAAATGATCTTGCTGCGCGTGTTGCGGCCCAGGTGAATCATCTTGGTGCCGGTGTCGGCCTGCTGGAAATTGTTGGTCAGCGCCACCGAGTAGAATTCACCGCGGCTGTCCTCACCGCGAAGTATGCAGCTCGGGTATTTCCAGGTAATGGCCGAACCGGTTTCGACCTGCGTCCAGGAAATGCGCGAGCGGTCACCCCGGCAATCACCGCGTTTAGTGACGAAGTTGTAGATCCCGCCCATGCCTTTCTCGTCGCCCGGATACCAGTTCTGCACGGTCGAGTACTTGATCTCGGCGTCGTCCAGCGCGACCAGCTCAACCACGGCGGCATGGAGCTGGTTTTCATCGCGCATCGGCGCCGTACAGCCCTCGAGGTAACTGACATAACTGCCCTCTTCGGCAATGACCAGCGTGCGCTCGAACTGCCCGGTCTCGGCCGCATTGATGCGGAAGTAGGTACTGAGTTCCATCGGGCATCGCACGCCCCTGGGCACGAACACGAAGCTGCCGTCCGAAAACACCGCCGAATTGAGTGCCGCGAAGAAATTGTCGCGGCTGGGAACAACCGTTCCCAGGTACTGCCTGACAAGTTCCGGATATTCGCGAGCCGCCTCGGAAAACGAGCAGAAAATTACGCCGGCCTTCTTCAGCTCTTCCTTGAACGTGGTGCCTACCGATACGGAATCGAACACGGCGTCGACCGCAACGCCGGCCAGCCTCGCGCGTTCGTGCAGCGGGACGCCCAGCTTGTCGTAGGTCTCCAGCAGCTTGGGATCAACCTCGTCGAGACTCTGCGGCCGGTCCTTGTCAGACTTGGGCGCCGAGAAATACGAAATCGCCTGGAAGTCGATTGGCTTCAGCTTGACGTGCGCCCAGTTGGGCTGCGGCATTCTGCGCCACTGGTTCAGGGCTTTGAGTCGCCAATCCAGCAGCCATTCAGGCTCCTGCTTGCGCGCGGAAATCCACCGCACCGTGTTTTCGTCGAGGCCGGGCGGCGCCGACTCCGATTCGATATCGGTGACGAAACCGTGGCGGTAACCGGAGCGGACGATTTCGTCCACCACCTGATTACCAGCGGCGGGCTCGGTCGGAATGGTTTCGTAATCCGTACTCATACACTCACTAAACGGTGTTCCTGGCGCTGCCGAGGGTGGAGATTCGAAGCGCATCCGAATCGAAGCGCATCGGCATGGTCATTTCGGCCAGGCTCACGTCGCCCAGCGCGCGCTGCACTGCAAGGCTGATGCGCTGCCAGTTGCTGCGCATGCTACAACTGTGCTCCACGCTACACAGCCCCTGCTCCACGCTGCATTCCGTCATGGCAATGGGGCCTTCAATGGCGGCGATAATCTCTGCCACGTTGATTTCCCCTGCGGCCTTTGCCACCCGGTAGCCACCGTTCGCCCCGCGGGTCGAGGACACCAGCCCGGCGCCGGCCAGCAACTTCAATACCTTGCTGACCGTTGGCGTCTCGACGTGAATCCGCTCGGCCAGTCGGTGGGCGCTCAACCGGCCGCCTTCACGCGCCAGTTCAACCATCGCCAGGATGGCGTAGTCGGTCATTTTGCTGATTCGCAACATTGCCTAATGCCCGTTTGCGGGTGCCACGACGGGTGACCGCAGCAGAGTGTCTTCAAAAACCGTCTGATTCAGGGATGAATCAACCGAGCGCACAGGTATGTATCTACAGCGTGTTTTTGAAGGCATTCCGCCGGTCACCCAATTAGTATCCAGAGACTCATATAGTACCACATCGGTACTATTTAAATGCCAGGCAGACACTGCGAGAGGGTTTGAAGCACTGCGGGCATCATGCAGAATGGCCGCCATGTCGATTGCCACCACCGATCCCCGCCTTCAGCAGGCCACCGACTGGGCGCGTCAAATCCTTGATGAACGCGAACTCCGGCTCGAGGCGATTTCCGGCGACGCCAGCTTCAGACGGTACTTCCGTATTCATCGGTCGGACGGGCCGACCCTGGTGTTGATGGACGCTCCACCGAAAAAGGAGGACTCACAGCCGTTCATTGACGTGGCCGCAAGGCTGCACTCGGCCGGTCTGCACGCGCCCGAAGTACTGCACTTCGACACCGAGCAGGGCTTCGGCATCATCGAAGACCTGGGCGACAGGCTTTACCGCGATGTGATCAACACCCACTCGGCCACCACGATCTTTCCGGCGCTGTTCGACCTGCTGGCCTGTTTGGCGCGGGATGTCGCCGCCGGCGGTCTGCCGCCATACGATGAGGCCATGATGCAGGCGGATCTCGACCTGTTTCCCGACTGGTACCTCGGCCGGCACAAGAGCAGGCCATTTACGGCCTCCGAACGCCGGACCTGGGAAGCGCTTTGTCGCGCACTCATCGAAAACGCAAAAGCGCAGCCGCAAGTGTTCGTCCACCGCGACTTCCACTCCTCCAACCTCATGGTGAGGGGCGCTGAAGCGCCCGGCATCATCGATTTCCAGGACGCCGTTAAGGGCCCATTGAGTTACGATTTCATCTCGTTGATCTGGGACCGCTACATTCGATGGCCGCGTTCCCGGATCGAGTCCTGGATGGCAGACATGCATGCGCGCCTGGTGCCCGGCTTCGGATTGGAAAAGTGGGTGCGCCACTGTGACCTCATGGGCTTGCAGCGCAACCTGAAGATCGTCGGGATATTTGCCCGCCTGCGCTACCGCGACCACAAGCATGGTTATGTGGAGATGATCCCGATGTTTTACCAATACCTGCTGGATGTGCTGCCCCGCTACCCGGAGTTCGGAAACTTTCTGGCCGTGGTCGAGGACCCCGCATGCGCGCCATGATCCTCGCCGCCGGGCGGGGGGAGAGGCTTCGCCCGGTCACCGACCGACTGCCAAAGCCGCTGGTGGAAGTCGGTGGCAAGCCCCTGATCGAGTGGCACCTTGACGGGCTGGCCCATGCCGGCTTCCACGAGATCGTTATCAACCTGAGTCACCTGGGTACACAGATCGCGCGAGCGCTCGGGGACGGCGGGCGTTTTGGCGTAAACATTGCCTATTCCGAGGAGCCTGACGGCGCGCTCGAAACCGGCGGCGGTATCACCAAGGCTCTCGACCTGCTGGGACCAGGACCGTTCGCCGTGGTCAACGGCGACATTTTCACCGATTATCCATACGCGCGGTTGAGAGCCGTCAAGTGCGATCTGGCGCACCTCGTTCTGGTGCCCAATCCCCCGTACAACGCGGACGGCGATTTCGCACTGGAAGGCGCAAGAATCCGGAACAGCGGCGAGATCATGCACACGTTCAGCGGCATCGCCATCTATCACCCGCGTTTTTTCGACGGCTGTGAACAAGGCAAATTCTCGGTCGTACCCCTGCTCCGTGAGGCGGTGGACAGGCAGGTCGTGACTGGCGAATCTTATCGGGGCGTGTGGCGTGACGTTGGTACGATTGAGCGTCTGGAAGCAGTCAGGAGCGAGTGTGACAGTTCCGACGCATGAGCAGGATCTGTCGACAATACGATCGAATTGCCGCGGCCTACGACCAAACCCGGCACCGCGATCTGATGGAACGGCCGTTCCTGGAGCAAATCGCTGCTGAAATCCCGGCAGGCTCGGGAATCCTTGATCTGGGTTGTGGCAGCGGGCAGCCCATCGCCGCCTGGTTCATACATCGGGGATACGCCGTCACCGGCGTCGATGGAGCGCCCGCGATGCTTGCATTCTGCCGCCGGCGATTCGCGGCGGCCACGTGGCTGGAAGCAGATATGCGCGGCCTGAACCTGGGCAGGCGATTCCACGCCGTGATCGCCTGGGACAGCTTTTTCCATCTCGATCCGGACTCGCAACGGCAAATGTTCGGGGTGTTCGGCGAACATCTGGAACCAGGCGGTGTGCTGCTTTTCACATCCGGACACGAGCACGGGGAAATTACCAATACCATGCACGGCGAATCGATTTACCACGCCAGCCTCAACGCGGGGGAATACCGCGCGCTGCTGGCCCGAATCGGGTGCGAAGTGCTGCTGTATCGGGAGCGGGATCCGCAATGTGGCCTGCACACCGTCTGGCTGGCCCGCCGCTCCCTGAACTGAAGGAATGCCAGCCGAAGCGGGAGTGGATCACACCGCAGCGATCCTGCGGCCTGCCTCAGTCTCCTTGTTACCAGGCGCCTGCCTGATTAGGCTATGCCGTTTCACGAACCCGGAGGACTCGGGCATTGAAACTCTTATTCTCACTGATCCTTGCCGCTTCATCGGCAATTGCGCAGGACGACGCCTATATGTGGTTGGAAGAAGTCGAGGGGCAACGCGCCCTGGAATGGGCCAAAGCCCAGAACGAACGCTCGCTGAGCGAACTCGAAGCGTTGCCGACATTCGAGCCGCTGCTGGCGCGCAACCTGGAGATCTTCAATTCCGATGAGCGCATTGCGTACCCGGCTTACCACGGCGACTACATCTACAATTTCTGGCAGGACGAGCGCAACGAACGCGGCTTGTGGCGGCGCACCCGGCTGGAGGAGTATCTCAAGAACAATCCCTCGTGGGAAACGGTGCTCGATCTGGATGCACTGGCCCAGGCCGAAGGCGAGAACTGGGTCTGGAAAGGCGCCAACTGCCTTTACCCGGACGACCGCCTGTGCATTCTCGCCCTTTCGCGGGGCGGGGCCGACGCGACGGTCCGGCGCGAATTCGATACCGAGACGAAGGCGTTCGTGGAGGGCGGCTTTACGCTGCCCGAGGCCAAGACGTGGCTTTCCTGGGTCGATACAGACACCCTCATCGTCGGAACCGCCTTCGATGAACCGGACGCCCTGACCGACTCGGGCTACCCCAACATCGTGAAACTGTGGAAGCGCGGCGCGCCGCTCTCTGCAGCAACAACGATATTCAAGGGCGAAACAACCGACGTGGCCTCGACCGGAATTCGTACCTGGGACGGTGAAACCGCTTACGACATGGTTGTCCGAACCCCGACGTTTTTCACGTCGGTCAATTATCTTCTGCGCGATGACGAACTGATCCACATCGATATTCCCGAGGATGCAGAGATCCATGACATCCTCAAGGGGCAACTCCTCGTCGAACTGAAATCCGACTGGGAAGCCGGTGGAGAGCAGCATCGCCAGGGCAGCCTGCTGTCGATTGATATCGAGAAATTCCTCGCCGGATCGCGGGACTTCCAGACCGTGTTTCAGCCTCAGGAACGCGTTGCGCTCAGCGCAGTCGGCACGACCAGAAACTTCCTGTTGGTGGTCACCCTGGACATGGTGAAAAACCAGGTTCAGCGCTTTGCATTGCAGGACGGACTCTGGGTTCAGCAGCCGCTGGACCTGCCCGCCGAGGGCTCGCTCGCCATCGGCGCCAGTTCCGACCTGCACGATGATTTTTTCTACCAGTACGAGGACTTTCTGACCCCTGACAGCCTGTACCTGGCGCGCGACGGGGGCGCCGGCATCCAGCTGGTCAAGCAACTGCCGGCGTTTTTCGACGCCGAGGGCGTTACCGTCGAACAACGACAGGCGAAATCCTCCGACGGGACCCTGATCCCCTATTTCGTCATGTTGCCCAAATCGCTTGAAGCCGATGGCTCAACGCCGACGCTCCTTTTTGGTTACGGCGGCTTCGAAGTTTCCTACGAGCCGTTTTACTCCGCCATCGCCGGCCACAGCTGGGTGGCACGCGGCGGGGCCTATGTCGTGGCCAACATTCGGGGCGGTGGCGAATTTGGCCCCAAATGGCACCAGGCGGCGCTTAAGGCCAATCGTCAGAAGGCTTACGATGATTTCATCGCCGTCGCCGAAGACCTGATTGCGACAGGCGAAACCTCCCCGCAGCATCTCGGCATCCGCGGCGGCAGCAACGGCGGCCTCCTGGTTGGCAACGTTTTCGTACAGCGACCGGCGCTGTTCAATGCCGTGGT
>JBFHEJ010000017.1:0-14955 GCA_041584255.1 Lysobacterales bacterium | reverse complement strand
GGAACCAGGACGAATTGTGGCGCGGCCTGCGTTTCGGCGACCTGCAATCGATTTCGACCGACCACTGCCCGTTCTGCTTCAAGGAGCAAAAAGAGCTGGGTGTGAACGACTTTTCCAAGATCCCCAACGGCGCCCCCGGTGTCGAGAACCGCATGTCACTCGTCTTCAACGGGGGGGTGCATGCCGGGCGTATTTCCCTCAACAAGTTTGTCGAGCTGACATCCACCGCGGCGGCCAAGACCTTTGGCCTGTTTCCGAAGAAAGGCACCATCGCGGTGGGCTCCGACGCCGATATCGTCATCTTCGACCCGAAGCGCGAGGAGACCATCAGCGTCAACAACCCCTGCACCCACCACATGCGGGTCGACTACAACGCCTACGAAGGCATGAAGGTGACGGGCTTTACCGAGAGCGTGATTTCGCGGGGCAAGGTGATCGTGGAAAACACCGAGTACGTCGGCAAGAAGGGCGACGGGCAGTATCTCAAGCGCGGCCTCTACGGCGGCCTGAAATAGAAATTGGGGTCTGAGCCCGGAAAAAATTTGGAGTGCGACCCCGACTTTCTTACTCGGGGCATCTGACCTTAGGGAAGTGATTGGGCTGCCTTCCGTCCAGCAGTGAAATGGTCGCCATCAGCATGTTGTCCTCGAGATAAGACGCGCAACAATTCTAGGCCGGTGATCGCATTGGTTTCTTGAACGTTTCGGTCACCGCCCGCTACGAAGCACATGTACCAGACCTACGCGCCAGCCACGGAACTCTCACGCTATATCGAATGCTTCTGGCGCTGGACGTCGGAAGAAGAAGGCCCGAATACGGAATTCATACTGCCGGGTGCGGCGCCAGAACTCATCGTACACCTGGGCGCCCTACCGACGGCCCGGTCGCACGACGGCAAATGGCAGCGACAGATCAAAGAAATTTCGGGGTTGCCACCGTCCCGCCTGAAAGCCTGGCTGGGTCGGGAGACCTACCGCGACCTTTACGCCAGCCGGCCGGCAGCGCCGTGGATAGAAAAGTAGGACCTGAAGCGGAGACTTTGCAATGACGCTGGAAACCATCCCCCTGCTCAACCTGGGCATTATCCTGGTTCCCGTTGCCTTCGTAATGTGGATTCTCTATCGCTGGTCGCTCGGCCCGGGTACCGCCACGTATTCGATCGCGCGGATGGTGGCGCAGCTGCTCATGATCGGGTACCTCTTGACCTGGATTTTCTCGGCCCAGAAATGGACGATGGTCCTGGCGATACTGGGCGTAATGTTACTCGCGGCGAGCTGGATCACCCTTCGGCCGCTGCGACAGCGTGACCGCGCCGCCTTTGGGCGAGCCCTGGCATCCATTGCCTTGGGGGGAATCACCACCCTGGCCGTGGTGACTTTCGCTGTTCTCGATCTCGATCCCTGGTTCGCGCCTCAGGTGCTAATCCCGCTCGGCGGCATGATTTTCGCCAACGCCATGAACACCGTCAGCATCGCAGCCGAGCGGTTCGAAGCCGAACACGGCGCAAAGGATTACGTGGAAGCCAGGAACAAGGCCATGGGCGCCGCGATGATCCCGCAGGTAAATACTATGTTCGCGGTGGGACTGGTCTCCTTGCCAGGCACCATGACCGGCCAGATCCTCGCCGGGGTCTCACCGTTGATCGCCGTGCGCTGGCAGATCATGGTGATGTGCATGATCTTTGGCTCGGCGGGCATTGCCGCAGCCTTCTACCTCTGGCTGTTGAGAACCACCAGGGATCAGGTGAGGAATTAGATGATGGTCAGCCTCCCGTCTCTTAATTGATTTGACCCCGATTTTTTTCCCGGTATTGGTCCTATACTCAGTTTTCCATCCCAATAACCTCGCCTGGACAAGGGGGCTGCCGTGAAAATGTTTCTATGCATTAGTGTTATTGCCTGCGCCATTTCGATCCTCGGCATCGCCAACGGGCATGCAGCGAACCTGAACCAGGTCCCCAATTCAGGGTTCGAGGGAACCGGTGGTGACGCTTTGGGAAATGTGAATGGTGAAGTGCCGGATTATTGGCGGGCGTTTGGCCTGGAGGGTGGTGAGGTCTCCATCGAAACCATGCCGCTGGCTGCCAATACCCTGTTCCCTGGAAGCCCGCCCACCAATGCCGTCAGGCTCACTTTCGATTCTTTTGGCGCCGCGCAAGGGTTCGATCATGAAGGCACCCCTTTTTCCCTGGCGCCTGGCCACGCATACCGGGGAACGGTCTACATGCGTTCCGGTAACAGCACAGGTGCATCGCAGGGTGTCACGGTCTCGTTCCCGGTATTTGACGTCAATGGCTTTACCGGCAGGGAACCGGGCACTTTTAGCGCAACGGTCACCAACCAGTGGGCCTCGTACTCGGGCCCGACATTCACTGAAGCGGGCGGCACCGGCGGAGACCTGGCATTTCGACTGGAAGATGACGGCGGCGAAAATTCGGTTCTGATCGCCATGCCCAACGTGACAGGCCCCGCCCCGGACACCCCTGAAGTGACCTACCCCCCCATCTATACGCCGGGGCGTGATTTTTCTGACACGGACCGATACGTGGCGACCGCAGTCTTTCATTGGTTCAACGTGTTTGGTGGGCAAAAGGACGGCCCTTGGGTCCCGCTGGAGGGCCGCGGCAACTGGAGCGGCGAAGCCCGGTGGTGGCGCGAACAGATCAAGGACATGATGGATGCCAATTTTGATGTCCTCTACGTGCACCTGTTCAACGGATTCCACTACCAGCGTGAACAATTTTTCCAGGCCCTTCACGAATTACGCAGCGAAGGCTACGACACGCCCTATATCGTGCCGTTCCTGGATCCGCAGATCATCTGGAACAACAATCCCATCGACATGACACAGCCCTCCGCCAAGGACGAATATGTCGATTGGTACACGTTTTTCTACGAACAGTATTTCAGCCAGGACGTGGGTGATTATGCGGAAAGCCGCTTGCTCCACATCAATGGAAAAGTCGTACTCAATACCTGGGTGGGGACCAATACCAACCTCAACTATGGCGCCCTGACCCGCCAGGACGTGGAGTCCCGGCTCGCCAATGCGCTTGGTGCCGAGTACCCCAGTTTCAACAATGGCATTTACCAGATCTCGTCCACCGGTGGCACAATGCCGGCATTTTCCGATGAAATTGCGATCCAGTTTTCGAATACCGAATATTTCTCAACCTGGTTCGAGAATGGAAAGCGTAACGCGACCATGAAAGGTGGTTACTGGGACCAGAACATTCGCGTGCCTGGAATATTCTTTCCGCGAAACGGCGGCGCGCCTTATGCAAATGCGTGGGATGACCTGATGGCGGTACGCGAAGGTGGCAACGGACAGCCGCCGATTTATCACACCTATGTTGAGTCCTGGAACGAATACGACGAAGGCAGTGGCATTTATGCGGCCAGCACGGAGCCGCCTTACATCGCACCGGGAAACACCAGCGGCAACGACGACACCTGGTCGGCTACCGATAACCCGCGGGAGTACATTGACTCGACCTACGAAGGCGCATCGGCGTTCAACGATCATCCGGATCGCGACAGCCGCTTCCTGTGGAGTGACTTCCCCACCAGCATGTCTCCGGGGGAATCGGCCACAGTTCAGATTTTGGTTCGAAATGAGGGCAACCAGAAATGGTCCCAGGACTCGGGTTTCAGGCTGAGCGAGACGGCTAATGACCACGCCTGGGGGCCAGGCACCATCCAGATCGACAACGACGCAAACGAAATCGCCAAGTACGGCGGGGTGTTCCGCGGCCGCCCGGTGTTGTTCGAGTTCACCGTGACCGCGCCGGGGACGCCGGGCGTTTACGAGGCTCACTATTCCATGACGCACAGCGGCGGCACGCCCTTCGGTGAAGCATTCACCATCCAGGTCGCAGTGGGTGCTGAGGACGTCCAGGCCGGACACAGTGGCGCCTTTTACTACCCGGCGCGCGACGGCGAAGGCAATTATGTCGAGATCCTCAACGAGGACCGCGCCGTGGTCTATACCTTTAGTTACCGGCCCGACGGTTCCGGCCCCGCCTGGTTTATCGGCGTCGGCGACATAATTGGCGGTTCGATCGTCATCGACGACCTGCTCCGGCCCATCGGGACGTCGTTTGGTTCGGGATTCAATACCAATGACATCGAGTTCTCTCAGGCCGGCAGCATGAGCATGGGGTTTGTCGATTGCCCCTCCAACGGCAACGGCGGCACCGTTACTTATTCGGGCAGCGAAGTGCTTGGCTTTGAGCGTCTTTTGTCCCGGGCTGGAAGGCTCAGCCAGATCACTGGCTGCGGCAGCACGCCGGATGCGAATGCCGGTCTATCGGGTTCCTACTACGACCCGGCGCGTGATGGCGAAGGCATCGTTGTTCAGTGGCTGACATCCGGGGCTGTGCTGGTGATCATGTTCACCTACGACCTTGCGGGTAACCAGTTCTGGGTGCTTGGAATCGGCACGCCTGATGGCAACACCGTGACCATGGATGCCCTCTACCCGGCGACGCCCACCACCTGGGGCAGCGGCTTTGATCCGGATGAAATCTCGCTCGAAGTGTGGGGCACATTCACACTCACTTGGTCGGGCGCTTGCAATGCAATGACCTTCGCCTACGCATCGACAGTTTCCGGATACGGCTCGGCCACCAGGAACTATTCGCGCCTGACGAGCCTGGCCGAAACGACCTGTCCGTTCTCGCAATAAAGATCGGGGTCAGGTTTCAATGAAATTTGGGGCCTGACCCCGATTTTGATTGGACCCTGACCCCAATTTACTCAGTTTCGGACCAGGGGCTGATGGGCGCAGCGAAACGAGCCGCCCATGCGGTATACCGCCGAGTAGGGCAGGCGAATGACTTCGAAATTTCTATCCTGCAGCGCTTTAACGACCGCGTCGTGCTCCGGCTCGGATGGCACGACGATCCTGCGCTCGTCGAGCACCAGGTGATTGGTGGCCAGATGCTCGTTGCAGAGTTCGGGACTGACCTCGATGACGTCCCAATCGGCAATGGCTGCGGGCAGCCCGCCGACAAATGCCTCGGTGCAGGCGATCGCCACCCCCTCTCGGGGTGTGCACAACACGCAGTCCAGGTGCTGAAAGGTGCCGCCATGCAAATCAACGACCTCGACGGAATAATCATCGCCCAGAACATGTTGCAGCCAGCGCGCGCCCTCGGGATTGCTGCAGTGTCCTGAGTGACCGACCAGAATGGTTTTGTCCAGAACAAAGATGTCCCCACCCTCGAGATAGCCCCAGCCGGGGCCTTCCAGGCTGTCGTCTGCCCCGCTGTCCGGCTGGGCGAAATAGCGCGCGCCCCGCTCCATGCTCGCGGCCAGGATGTGGCGGATCGGAAATCGCTGGCGCCGGTGGAACAGCGAGCGCGGGGCCAGCTCGATGACGTTGTTGCCGATGGTGACGAAGGGATCGCGCATCCAACCCGTCATGCTGCCGTGGTTCTCGCCGCGCGGATACTTCAGGTTGGCCGCGGTGTGCGCAACCGGTTGGTGAACCCTGACACCCTCGCCTTCCAGGAAACGGATCGCACCCTCGATCTGCGCCTTCCACGGCGCATAAATCTCTGGACAGGCGCGGGCCACGTCCTGTTCCTGGTGGTCGAACCAGGCCTTCCGGACCCCGCCGGTCGGCCTGAGTTCGGCGTCCTGCAGGAACTTCGGCCAGATAAACTGGCCCGTCCAGCCGTACACGCATTCCTTGAGTTCGGCCCACTCCGACCGCACGAAGATCGGGCCCTGATTCGCTTGGGCGCTGACCATATC
Organism: Lysobacterales bacterium; assembly: GCA_041584255.1. Lineage (GTDB taxonomy): Bacteria > Pseudomonadota > Gammaproteobacteria > Xanthomonadales > SZUA-36 > JAUIBE01. The sequence continues at coordinate 9,196 of JBFHEJ010000017.1, read as the reverse complement.
GTCTATCCTCCCGGACTTTTCATGCGGCGAGCGCCGGCTCCACGCCGAACAGCCAGCACCGCGAAGATTGCGGCGCTGACGAGATAACACGCCCCGGCGACCAGCAGCACCGGGCCGAAGCGGCCGTTGCCGCCGATCAACGCGGCTGCCAGCGCCGGCGCCGCCGCATAGCCCAGCTTCACGGCACTGAGGAACAGCACCACCAGCCGCCCGCTGACATCCACGCTCACCGTGATCGCAAGCTGGAAGGCGACCGGGAAATTCCATGCAAATGAGAACAGCATGATGCCGGCAAAGTACAAGCCCCCGGAGAGCTCGCCGGACAGCAGCCACAACGCCACGGCCTGCAGGATCAGTGTAATCACGAGCGGCATCACGCGGCCGAAGCGGGCGCCGATGCCGGCCGCCAGCAACGATCCCGCCAAGGCGGCGATCAGCGAGCCGGCGAGGGCGTTACCGATAAAACCCGCTTCGAGCCCCACCGCATTGCCCATGCGCTCGGCGAAGGCCCACACCATCATGATGCCAAGGTCGAACAGGAAACAGGCCAGCAGCGCCACGCCGCCGGGTATCAACCTCCGCAGCGGTATGCCAGTTATGGAGGTTGGTACCGAGGCGTCTCCGCGGCGGGGCATCAGGGGAACGGCCGCGACCGCGGCGGCCACCAGCAAGGCCAATGCCCCGAAAGCGCCCTCCAACCCGAAGGACGCGATGATTCCCGGCAGCACAGCCAGACCCACTGCGCCCAGGCCCAGTTGCCCCGAAATGAACAGTGCAAAGTTTCGATCCGGGTTCTGGCTGTCGCCCAGGCAGGTCAGTGCGATCGACATCATCGATCCGCCGGCGAAACCGGCAGCCACGCGTATGCCGAACAGGGCATGGTACTGTTCCACCCAGCCAGAAAGCAGGTGGCACAGCAGAAGCGCTGCGCCCGTGACGAAACCGGCGGTTCGCCAGTCGGCGCGCCGAATCCACAGCGTCGCAACCATCGCTGCAGCGAACATGCCGATCATATCGGCCGAACCGAGCCAGCCCACTTGCGTGGTCGAAAGCTCGAGTTGGTCGCTGAAGGCCCCGATCAGCAGCGGCAGGAGAAGGAAGACGATGGACCCGATAACGCCGAAGAGCATGGTGCCGAAAATGGCCGCCGGGCGGTTCAGCGTCGAACGGGAAGTCGCAGGCATACGATGAGCGTAGCACTGTTGCTCCAGTTCCTGTTGTGCCCCGTCGTGTTGTTTTGCTTGCTCAGGGTCACTGCGCCCTATGGCCGCCACCACCAGCGCGGCTGGGGACTGACGCTGCCCAACCGCTTCGCCTGGATCGCCATGGAATTGCCTGCCTTGCTGGTGATCACGTGGCTGGTGTGTTCAAGCCAGGCGCGGGAAGTCGCTGTGACGCTTGTCCCGCTGGGATTCTGGTTGTTCCACTACGGCTATCGGACGTTCCTTTATCCGGCATTGATGCGGCCTTCGCGGCAAACTTTCCCCGCGCTGCTGGTCCTGTTTGCAGTCCTGTTCAACACGCTCAATGGCTACAACAACGCGCAGGCGCTGATCGCATCGGGTATACAGGGCGAGCCTTTGTGGAGCTGGCACTTCGTGGTCGGAGCCTTCCTGTTCATGACCGGTTTCGCGATGCACAGCCACTCGGACGCCGTTATCCGAAATCTGCGCCGGCCCGGTGAAACCGGCTACGCCATCCCGCGAGGCGGCTTGTTCCGATGGGTCAGCAGCCCAAATTACCTGGGCGAAATGGTCCAGTGGGTTGGCTGGGCGATCTTGACATGGTCACTGGCCGGGCTGGCTTTCGCGCTGTTTACGGTCTGCAATCTGCTGCCACGGGCGATGGCCAATCAGCGCTGGTATCAGGCGCAGTTCAGCGATTACCCTTCGGCGAGAAAGATTCTGATCCCGGGCGTCTATTGACGCCTGCGGGCTGGGCCTCAATCGTTGTGGTCGGCCAGGTCGCTGCGCAGCAGCAGGGCCGAAGCGAGACCCGCCAACACCAGTCGGCTTTCCGGGCTCAGCGTCTCCTCCAGCCATACACGTCCATCGTTGACCGTTTCAACGGCGCCGACGACCTCGCCTTCGATGGTGAACTCGAAGCCGAGCGGCCGCGTATCCCAGCTCGTTTTCCCGGTTGCCAGGATCCATACCGGTCTGACAGCGATGTCGAGCCCCTTGCCACGCACGGCGCCACTCACCTCGCCGCTGGTCTTGTTCTGGTTGAGATCCTCAATGACAACGTCGTACATCTGCTGATCCGCGATTACCACCGTGCAGGTGAACACATCCTTGGTGCGCAGATTGACGTCGAAGTATTCCTTGAACTTGCGAAAGTCCTGTTCGCTGAGTTTGCCGGCACACAACCATTTTGTCGGTTGATTCGACGCGTCGGTGGTGTCAAACGACAGTTTCTCCTTGGCCGCAGTAAAGCGAATGATGAACGGGTAGTCGTAGCCCTTGGTCCAGCTTCTTTTAACAGGACCAGTACGGTAATCTCCAAAAGTCAACACCTGCCTGACCAGCCATCCCTGCCGGCCTTCAACCGCCATGGCTTCGATACCGGCAAGTCGCTCGTCCACCTTCATGGCGGGAACGGTCCAGGCGAAAAGCGGGGTGCTGATCAATAGCAAGAGAATCATTGTTTTCATGCACGTTGTTCCGAAAAACGGCTCCAGAAACCGAGGGGCACTGCCGGCCGCCCGGACGAGCCGGCAACCATGGCGACGGTAAGACATCCACCGCGAAATCCGGTTCATGGTTCCATAAAAAAACCCGCCCTCGCTTTCGCCTGAGGGCGGGTTTTATCAAGAGCCTGAACAGGCGTCAGGCCGCCTTGCGCCCTTCTGCCTGCTCGGCAGCCGATTCGAGCGCCACGGCCAGCCCGTGAATCACTGAGGCGATGCGCACGGCGCTCTGAACGCCCTCGGCCGTGATGCCGCCCTTGCGGACGACTTTCTCGTGCGCGGCAAGGCAGGCGCCGCAGCCATTGATAGCAGAAACGGCGAGGCTGTAGAGTTCAAAATCGAGCTTGTCCACGCCCGGGTTGCCGATCACGGTCATGCGCAAGCGCGCGGGCAGTTGCTGGTACTCGTCGTTTCCAACCAGGTGCAGGAACCGGTAGTAGATATTGTTCATGCCCATGATGGAGGCGGCCGCACGGGCTGCATTGATTTGCGCGTCGTCCAGCGCGTCAGCCAGCTGGGCTTCCAATTCCCGGGTCAGGGTGATGTTGCGCGCGGCGATGGCGCAAGCCAGCGCGGTGGCGCGTATCTGCTCCCCGGTCAGGCCGGGTGCGCCTTCTGGTGAAAGGACGCTGGTCAGATTGAGCCTGAGGTCCCTGGCGTGCTCCGGCACACGATTTTTGATGTTGCTCAGATCCATGTTGAATTTACCTCCCGCTTAAGCGGCCTTGAGCGTGTCTTCGCCGGGCTGCCAGTTGCACGGGCACAGCTCGTCTGTCTGCAGTGCGTCGAGCACGCGCAGCACTTCCCGCACGTTGCGGCCAACGTTCATGTCGGTGACAGAAGCGAAACGGATAATGCCGTGCGGATCGACGATAAACGTGGCGCGCATGGCCACACCCTCGTCATCCAGAATGCCGAGCTGCGTGCTCAGATCTCTGCGAAGATCTGAAAGCATCGGGAACGGCAGACCGCGCAGATCGTCGTGGTCCTTGCGCCAGGCCAGGTGCACAAACTCACTGTCCACCGAGCAACCCAACACCTGAGCGTCGCGATCTGCAAATTCGTCGTTCAGGCGTCCGAACTCGGCGATCTCTGTCGGGCACACGAAAGTGAAGTCCTTGGGCCAGAAGAAAACGATCTTCCACTTGCCTGGGAAGGAGTCGTTGGTGATGGTTTCAAAGGCCTTTTCCATGTCCTCGGACACGGTCGCCTTGAGAGAAAATTCAGGAAATTGGTCACGCACCGTCAGCATTGGGAGTACCTCCAAATTTGGTAAAAAAAGAAATTAAACCAGAGAGTTAACGTCTTGGCTGAGACTATAAGCAGTGACTGTTCATTAATCCAATGAATTGTTTTTATGATTTCGATTGAGAACGGCTATACTGTTTATCCGCGACGTTTCTAGCTGCCGGGACGGGTCGCCGGGATCAGGCTGTAACGCTCTCCAACGCCGTTCCCTTCTGCGCCCTGGCGGCGTACCAATACATTGAATCGTTTGCCCCCGCGCGACTGACACTCGATGGTCAGCATATGGCTGTCGCCGTGATAAAGGCTGTCCCTGACGACACCCTCGACCAGGCTGTCGGCGTGCCCTGGATTTGCCAGTGTCAGGTCCTCTGGCCGCACCCAGAGTTCACCCTCATTCAGGGCCTCTGGTTGAATGCCGCGGCAGGCGGCAAGGCGCAGCGGCGTGGCGAAATCGGCGACAACAAGAAAATTGCACGGGCCAAACGAACGTGCCACGTCACGGTCCGCGGGGCGGTGATAAATCTCCGGCGGCGTTCCAATCTGGAGGATCCGGCCTTCGCGCAGCACAGCAATACGATCAGACACCGCCAGGGCGTCCTCGGCATCGTGCGTGACGAACAAGGTGGTCGCCCCCGCTTGCCTGATCAGCCGACGTGTTTCCTCGCGCAAGCCCTCGCGCAGAGAGTAATCGAGGCTGCTGAAGGGCTCGTCCATCAGCAAGAGACTTGGCTGCGGCGCCAACGCCCGCACCAGCGCCACGCGCTGGCGTTCTCCGCCGGAAAGCTGGTGCGGGTAGCGGCCCGCCACTTCGGCAAGGTTGACCATATCGAGCAACTCAGCGACCCGGGCGCGATCGCGGCGGCCGTGTCCCAGCCCGAACGCCACGTTATCCCGCACCTTGAGGTGAGGAAACAGCGCGTGGTTCTGAAACACAAAACCCACATGCCGCTGCTCGGGAGGTACGAGGATGCGGTGACCGCTGGTCAAAAGTGCATTGCCTAAACGAACCTCTCCGGTATCCGGAGCCTCGAGCCCCGCGACAATTCTCAGAAGCGAGGTCTTGCCGCTCCCGCTGGCCCCGATCAGGGTCAGTAGTTCTCCTTTATAGACATCGAAACTGACATCCTCGAGCGCTGCCTGGGTTGCACCCGGAAAACGCTTGGTGACGCCGCTAAGCTGTAGCAGGGCGTTCATGAGGTATCCCTCAACAGTCGGTTCAGCGCAGCCACGCCGACCAGGCCTCCCGTGACGAGCACCAGGGCGGGTATGGAAGCTTCCGGGAATCGTCCTTCGCTGCTGAGACGAAACGTCATTGTCGCCAGGGTCTCGAAATCGAATGGCCGCATGACGAGTGTCAGCGTCAACTCCTTGAAGACATCGACAAAGCACAGAATCGCGGCTGCCACCAGCGCCGGCCTGAGCAGGCGCAGGTCCACCCGCACCAGCGCCCTGAATGGCGGGTCTCCCAGTGTACGCGCGGCGTGGTGCAAATCGCCCGCCACGCCGGCGACACTGCCCGATAACGGTTGTATGCCTACCGCCATGAAGCGCAGCCAGTAGGCAAACACGAGGCCGGAGGCCGAGGCGCTCAGGGCCAGCCAGCCCAGGCCGTCAACCCGTGCAATGTCTGAGACGATCGCGCCAACGCCGACTGCCAGCAAGGCTGCTGGAACGGCATAACCCAGTGACGCCAGGTGCTGCAAGGACTCACCGCCGGGCAGGCGCAGAGCGCGGCGCCCTGCTGTCAGCCAGAACGCCGTCACCACGATCATCGCGCACGCCAACAGCGACAACCAGGTGGAATTCCACAACGCCGCCTGGTAGCCAGACAAGTCAGCAGCATCCAGTGCGCTCACGGCCCAACGCAGGAAACGCTGCACGGGCCAGGCAAATCCCAGCGCCAGGGGCGGCAGACAAACCGCCCACGCCACAAGCACGCCGGCGCCGGCGAGGGGTCGACGGGCCAGCGGTCGCTCGCGGGTGTCTCCCGAATACCCGCGCTTGCCGCGCTGCGCACGTTCCAGCACAACCACAAACAGCACCAGGCCGAGGAGAACCAGCGCCAGGCGCATGGCCGAAACCACGGAACCCTCGGACCAGGCGCGAAAGACACCGGGCGTGAGCGTGTTGAGTCCGAACAGCGTGACGACACCGTAGTCGTTGGCTGATTCCATGGCCACCAGGGCCGCTCCGGCGGCAAGGGCCGGGCGCGTCAGCGGCAATACGACCCTGAAGAAGGCACGGAACGGACTGCAACCCAGGGTTCTGGCGGCTTCGATCAGGTCTGCCTGGCGTCCCGCCAGGGCCGCACGGCAACTGAGGTAAACATAGGGGTAAAGGGTGACCACGAGGACCAGCACCGCGCCAATCCATGGCTGGAGGCGCTGGGTGGCCAGAAAGGCTTCCATTCCCCAGTGTTCACGAATCCACAAATACACCGGGCTGAGTTGCTCGAATCCGTGAAGCCAGGCCGCCCCGGCCACGAATCCCGGGACACCAAGAGGCACGATGAGCAGCCAGCCTAGAGTGCGTCGACCTGGAAATTCGTACGCAGAAACAATCCACGCGCAGGCGAATCCGATAATGACGGCAAGCACTACGACGAGGGCGAGCAAAAGCGCTGTCGAGCCCAGGTAGTCCCATAGACGGAATTCGACGATGCTGCCCCAGGCGTCGTCCGCCCCGACAAGGGCCCGCAAGCCAACACTGAGCAACGCCAGGATGACACAAGCTGCGGGCAGCCAACCGAAGGCAGCGGCCGTGGCCCTGCGCGCAGATCGCCTGGCGGCGACTGAAGCGGAATTACTTCCAGCCGACGCGATCGAAGATTGCGGTGGCGTCATCCAGATGATCGCCTAAGCCGGGGAAGGTCGCGGTATCGACCTCGAACTCGCCCCAGGCTTCAAAGGTCGGGGTCGCGTCGAAATCGAGGTTGATGGGATATTCGTAGCTGCCCTCGGCAATCATCTGCTGAACTTCGGTGCTGACCAGAAATTCCAGGTACCGGCGAGCAGCTTCGACATGACGGGCATGCGCGGTGACTCCCGCGGCGCTGACGTTGAAGTGCGCCCCGCGACCCGCCTGGTTGGGAAAAACGACCCGAATCCCCTGGGCTGCCTCCCGCTCCGCCGCGTCCGATGAATTCAGCATCATGGCGAGGTAGTAGGCGTTCGCCACGCAGACGTCGGCAATGCCGTTGGCCACCGCCCGGATCTGATCACGATCACCGCCCTGTGGCGGGCGCGCCATGTTTTGGACCACGCCTTGTGCCCAAACTTCGGTCTCCTCGATGCCATTGGCAGCGATCAAAGAGGCGACCAGTGCCTGATTGTAAGGGCTCGATGAGGAGCGGATCGCCACCCGTCCTCGCCAGCGTGGGTCGCTCAAATCCTCGTAGCGTTCGATCTCGCCATCGGCAACCCTATCGGCCGCAACCATGATAATTCGCGCGCGCGCAGCGAAGGGATACCAGTAGCCTTCGGGGTCGCGCAACTCAGCAGGTGTCGCCCCGGTCAGCAACGCGGACTCAATGGGCCGCAGCAATCCCTGCTCTCGCGCGATTTGCAAACGACCTGCGTCGACGGTGATCAGCAGGTCAGCGGGACTGTTATCCCCCTCTGATCGGAGGCGCTCGATCAGTTGGTCGGCGTCGGCGTTGACGACCCTGACTTCGATCCCGGTGTTCTTGGTGAATAACGCGTTGATTTCCTGGTCAACGCCGTAGTGGCGGTGCGAATAAATGTTGAGGTTCTCCGCGGCACCGGCACTGGCGGCACCGACCGGAGAAGAACCCAGGGCCCAGCCCAGCACCAGGGCAAAGGCACGGCAGTGCCGGAAAATGGCGTCCAACTGCATGGATCACTCCGTTTAAACGATCAGCTCGGGAGCCGATTGAGGCAACTCCGGAAATTAATTGCAAATGATACTCATTCTCATTTGAAGATCAAGCGTGCCGGTGCCTGTTCATTAAATAAGGGTTGACTTAATTAAGAATACACTTAAAATAGACGGCATGGACGTTTTTGCGGTACTGGCCGACCCGACAAGGCGGCAGATCATTGAATCGCTCAGCGTTGGTGAGCGTTCCTTCGGAACCATCGCCGATCAATTCGAAATGAGCCGCCCCGCTGTCTCGCAACACCTCAAGGTTTTACGGGACGCCAATATGGTCTCGGTGCGCGCCGAAGCACAAAAACGTATTTACAGCCTGCAACCGCACAGCTTCCAGGAGGTCGACAACTGGCTTGCCCGGATCCGACGATTCTGGCCCGAACGTCTTGACCGGCTGGAGCAGGCGATTCGTGAACAGGAGGAGAAATGATGAACCGCCATGGAGAATTGATTGCCCCCGACACCGTGCGCTTCCAGCGCCTGCTTCCAGGCTCCCTCGATACCGTGTGGGCTTACCTGGTGGAAGGTGAGAAACGAAAAAAATGGCTGGCCGACGGCGACACCGAGGAGCGGGTCGGAGGCCGCGTCGACCTGGTCTTTCGCAATTCGTCCCTGTCGTCGCTTGACGACGATTCCCCGCCTGAGAAATACGCGGATTTCCAGGAGCCTATGGTGTACCAGGGCGAGGTCACTGCATGCGTGCCCAAAACGCTCCTCAGCCACACCTGGGTTGACGGTGATGAAAACTCGGAAGTCACCTACCAACTCGAGGAGCGTGAAAACGGCGTACTGCTGACGCTCACGCACCGCCGCCTCGGGGACGAGATGATCCTCGGCGTGCTGGGTGGCTGGCACACGCACCTGGATATCCTGGTGGATATCCTGTCGAACCGAACGCCCAAGCCTTTCTGGCGCACACATACAGCCCTCGAGGCCGAGTATGCGAAGGCGTTGAGCTGATCCGGATCAGTCCGCGACGGTATCGGCGACCTTCCTGATTTCTTCGAGAAAGTGCCGCCAGCCGAAGGGATAGTCAGAGACATCGACCGGTCGGGTAAAGCCGTCGTGCAGCAGGACCAGTCGCGTCCGGCCGCCCAGATCATCGAGAACCCAGGTGACGCGCTGGTCGGGTACGGACGCGTCTCCGCGCCAATCGGGCCAGGTAATGGATAGCTTGCGGTCCTGCTCGAACGCGAGGATGGTGCACGGAGGGGGTTCGACCGTATTGCCGTCCTTTTCGCAGCTGAAGCCAAAACCGTAGCGTCCTCCCACATGAGGGTCGACCACCGGTGCGGGAGCCGGGAACCACTTTCCAATGAATTGAGGTTCGGTCAGCACCCTGAACACCGTCGAAGGCGGCGCATCGAT
>JBFHEJ010000016.1:0-16079 GCA_041584255.1 Lysobacterales bacterium | reverse complement strand
GAGCAGGACCTGCAGCCAGGTGAATGTGTCCACAAGGTGCGTGTACCGTTGCCGGCAGACGGACTGAAGTTCCGTACTTACAAGCTTTCAAAACGTTTTGATCAGGACATTTCGTCTGTTCTCGGAGCTTATGCGCTGGAGCTGGATGGCGATGAAGTGAAGGACATTCGTATCGCCTATGGCGGTATGGCGGGAGTCCCGGCACGGGCGCGGCAAGCCGAAGACGTGCTGAAGGGCCAGGCCTGGTCAGAAGACGCCATCGAGCGTGCCTGCGCGGCAATGGCCGAGGATTTCACGCCACTGACCGACTGGCGGGCCAGTGCGGCCTACCGCAGGCTGGCGTCGCAAAACCTGCTGCGCAGATTTTACATGGAAACATCGGAGGACGCGGGTCATGAATGACGAGTCTCGCCGCAACCTGGTTTCCTCGGCGCTTGCGCACGACAGCGCGGTCAAGCATGTCACTGGACAGGCGGTCTATGTCGACGACATCCTGGAACCCGCTGGTCTGCTCCATGCCTATGTCGGCACCAGCCGGGTGGCCCGTGGCCGCATCAAGGCGCTGAACCTGGCGGCCGTGCGCGCGTTCGAGGGCGTCGAGTCCGTGATTACCGCCGCAGATGTGCCTGGGCTCAACGACTGCAGCCCCATGCATACGCTGGACGAGCCAATATTCGCTCACGACGAGATCGAGTTCTGCGGCCAGGTCCTGTTCGCTGTCGCCGCCCGCGACCGGGACACGGCGCGGCGCGCGGCGCGCCTCGCCGAGGTCGAAATCGAGGCGTTGCCGGCACTGCTCGAAATCGAACACGCCATGAAAGAGGAGTCGTGGGTCGACCCGCCCCACGAGATGAACCTCGGCGACGTCGCCGCCGCGGTAAAGGGCGCCCCGAGGCGGTTGCAGGGTCAAATACGCACCGGCGGACAGGATCATTTCTACCTGGAGGGACAGGCCTCGATGGCGGTACCCTGCGAGGACGGCGACATGATGATCCACACCTCCTCGCAGCATCCCTCGGAGGTCCAGCACCTCGTCGCCCAGGCACTCGGACGGCCTGACAACGCGGTGACCGTGGAGGTGCGCCGCATGGGCGGCGCATTCGGTGGCAAGGAGACCCAGGCGGCGCAGTGGGCCGTGATCGCGGCGTTGCTGGCCGACCGCACTGGCCGGCCGGTGAAGATTCGCCTGGATCGCGACGACGACATGATCAGCACCGGCAAGCGTCACGATTTTCGCATTCGTTATGACGTCGGCTTCGATGACGACGGGCGGATCCAGGCGGTCGACATCGAGCTGGCCGCGCGCTGCGGCTTTTCCGCTGACCTGTCGGGGCCGATCAGCGACCGCGCGATGTTTCACAGCGACAACGCCTACTTCCTGCCCAATGCCCGGATTCGCTCGTACCGCTGCAAGACCAATACGGTGTCGAACACCGCTTTTCGGGGATTTGGCGGGCCGCAGGGGATGATGGGCATCGAGCGGGTGATCGATGCGATCGCCGCCGAACTCGGTTGCGATCCGCTCGAAGTGCGCATGGCAAACCTTTATGGCGATGCGCCGCGCAATGTCACGCCTTATCACATGACGGTGGAGGACAATGTCCTGCCGGAGATCATGCCGCAACTGGCCAAAAGCGCGGGATACCGCCGCCGGCGCGAGGAAATTGCACGCTTCAACCGGGCAAGCCGGGTTTTGAAACGCGGCATTGCGCTGACGCCGGTCAAGTTCGGCATTTCCTTTACCACGACATTTCTCAACCAGGCCGGGGCCCTGGTGCACATCTACAAGGACGGCAGCATCCACCTCAACCACGGTGGCACCGAGATGGGGCAGGGGCTGTTCATCAAGGTCGCGCAGGTCGTCGCAGACGCGTTCCAGGTGAGCCTCGACCGGGTCAAGATCAGCGCCACCCACACCGGCAAGGTCCCCAATACGTCCGCCACGGCAGCCTCTTCGGGATCCGACATGAACGCCATGGCTGCATTCAATGCGGTCAACAAGCTGCTCGGGCGCCTCATGGCCTTCGCCGCCGCGCAGTACGACCTGCCGCCGGAAGAAGTGGCCTATATCGATGGCCATTTCGTGATCGGCGACAAGCGCGTGGCCTTCGACGACATGGTCATGCAAGCCTACCTGGGCCGGGTCTCGCTTTCGGCTACGGGTTACTACCGCACGCCGGGGATTTGGTACGACCGAGCGCAGGCCAGGGGCCGGCCGTTTCTATATTTCGCATATGGCGCGGCGGTTTCCGAAGTGGAAGTCGACACCCAAACCGGCGAGCACCGCCTCACGCGCATCGACATCCTGCATGATGTCGGCCGTTCGCTGAACCCGGCCGTCGACATGGGCCAGATAGAAGGCGGGTTCATCCAGGGCGTCGGCTGGCTGACCAACGAGGAGCTGTGGTGGGACGACAAGGGCGCACTGCGCACGCATGCGCCCTCGACGTACAAGATTCCCACGGCCGGCGATGTGCCCGAGGCCTTTAACGCCGAGATCTGGCACGGCGGGCACAACCGGGAGCCCACCATCCACCGATCCAAGGCCGTTGGCGAGCCGCCGCTGATGCTGGCCATCAGCGTGCACAGCGCCATCAACCAGGCGATTGCCAGCCTGGCGTCCGGAAAGCCCATTCCGCCGCTCGACGCGCCGGCCACTCCCGAACGCGTGCTCATGTGCATCCGTTCTCTGACCAAAAAAGATTGACCGGGCATGTCATCCGCCTGGGTCAGGCAACTTGTCGAGGCTTTGCATCAAGGCGCCTGCGTACTTGTCACGCTGAGGCAGCACAAGGGCTCCGCGCCGCGCGAATCGGGCGCACGGATGGTCGTGACCGCCGATGAAATCCGCGGCAGCATTGGTGGCGGCAACCTCGAACACCAGGCGATTGCCACTGCCCGGGAGATGTTGGCTGGAACCGCAGGAACCTCGGCACGACTTGAACCCTACGGGCTTGGCCCGGCCCTGAACCAGTGCTGCGGCGGCTCGGTGGAATTGCTGTTCGAGCCGTTGGCACCACCTGCACCGGAGTGGCTCGAAACGCTGGCCGCGGTCGGCGCGCAGGGTGATCATGGGGTGCTGGCGACGGCCGTCGAGGGCGGTGCGCCGGGACACCACGTGGCCCTCCCGGTGGGACGTGAATCCTCGCTCCCCGAAGCGCTGCGCGCCCCGGTCAGGGCCATCCTGGATGACCCCAGCCACAGCGGGATCGAGGTACTTTCGGTTGAAGGCAGCGACTGGTGGTTGCAGCGCATTGCCGAGACCCGCAGGCCATTGGTGCTGTTCGGCGCGGGCCATGTTGGCAAGGCCCTTGTGAAAACACTCGCGGACCTGCCGTTCGATATCCGCTGGGTGGATTCACGCGCCGATGAGTTCCCGGCAGAAATCCCGGGCCATGTCACCACGATGCCAACCGACAGCCCGGTGGCGGAAGTGGCTGGCGCACCGCCAAATGCGATTTTCGTGGTCATGACCCACAGCCACGACCTCGACGAGGACATTTGCTACGCGGTGCTGGAGCGTGGCCAGTTCAGTTTTCTCGGCCTCATCGGCTCGACCAGCAAGCGCCGTCGGTTTGAGCATCGCTTGAGGAAACGCGGGATCGCGGAGGCCGCCCTGCGGCGACTCGTCTGCCCGGTCGGCTTGCCCGCCATCCGCGGAAAGGAGCCTGCTACCATAGCGCTGAGCCTGGCCGCCCAGCTCATGTCCCAGCGCACATTGGAGTCCCCGAATGGACCACGCTCAGCGTAAGCAACTGGTCGCCAACCTGCCCAAGGCCGAACTGCACATTCACATCGAGGGCAGCCTCGAGCCGGAACTGATGTTCGACCTGGCGCAGCGAAACGGCGTAGACCTGCCCTATGCCGATGTCGAAGCGATTCGCGAAGCTTACCGCTTCGACTGCCTGCAGGACTTTCTCGATGTTTACTACCAGGGCATGTCGGTGCTGCTGACCGATCGGGATTTCTTCGACCTGACCTGGGCCTACCTGGAACGCTGCGAGGCCGACAACGTGGTCCACACCGAGATCTTTTTCGACCCCCAGGGACATACGGATCGCGGCGTACCGTTCGCTACCGCCTTCAAGGGAATCGAGGCGGCGTTGCGGCAGGGCGAAGAAGAGTTCGGCATTACCAGCCGCATCATCATGTGCTTCCTGCGCCATCTCGACGAAGAAAGCGCCTTCGCCACGCTGCACCAGGCTGAGCCTTTTCTCGCCCGCATTACCGGCGTTGGGCTGGATTCATCCGAGGTCGGCCATCCGCCCTCGAAGTTTCAGCGCGTATTCGACCGCGCTGCGGCCATGGGCCTGAAGCTGGTCGCCCATGCCGGCGAGGAGGGTCCGCCGGAGTACGTCTGGGAGGCCATTGACGGCCTCGGCGTCGACCGTATCGACCACGGCAACCGCGCTCTGGAAGACAAGGCACTGGTCGAGCGGCTGGTGCACATGCAGATTCCCCTGACCGTCTGCCCGCAATCCAACCTGCGCCTCGCCGTGGTGAAGGACATGGCCGATCACCCGATCCGAAAAATGCTCGCGCTGGGGCTGAAAGCGACCGTCAATTCCGACGACCCGGCGTATTTCGGCGGCTATGTCAACGACAACTTCAGCGCGCTGGTGGACGCCGTCGATCTGCAGGCCGACGAAATCAAGACATTGGTGCGCAATGGTTTTGAGGCTTCCTTCCTGCCGAACGATCAGAAACGGTGGCACCTGCAGCGACTGGAACAGGCGATCCGCAACTGATGGATTCTGCGCTTGCCTCGCACTTGCATGACTGGCTGAACCTGCTGCTGCGCTGGGCGCACTTCATCACCGGCGTCGCGTGGATCGGCGCCTCGTTTTATTTCAATTGGCTGGAAAATCATCTCGAACGCCGCGCCCGGGCGGCAGATGCTGGCGCGGAGATCGCGGGCGACCTGTGGGCGGTCCACGGCGGCGGCTTTTACTACCTGCAAAAATTCGAGGTGGCGCCGCCCAAGCTGCCGACCACGTTGCACTGGTTCAAATACGAGGCGTACTTCACCTGGATCACGGGTATTGCCCTGCTGGTCAGCCTGTACTATCTCAATGCCGGCGTGTACATGATCGATGGCGCGGTGGCGGACCTTACCGCCTTCCAGGCGGTGAATGTCGGCCTCGCGGCGCTGGCTTTCTCCTGGTTTTTCTACGACGGCCTGTGCCGTTCGCCGTTGCGGGAAAACAATGCCCTTCTCGGACTGATCCTGTTCGGCTGGTTCGCCGGCCTGGCCTGGATCCTGACCAGCCTGCTGAGCGGCAGAGCCGCCTATATTCACGTTGGTGCGGCGATCGGCACCATCATGGTGGCCAACGTCTTCACCGTTATCATCCCGGCGCAGAAGGACATGGTCGCCGCCTTGTCTGCCGGCAACAAACCGGACGGGGCAAAGGGGCGCAATGCGCTGTTGCGGTCGCGGCACAATAACTACTTCACCCTGCCGGTGCTGTTCATCATGATCAGCAATCACTACCCCGCCACCTACGGTCATGCGCTCAACTGGGTAGTGCTGGCTGTGATCTCCCTGGCGGGGGTGGGCGTGCGTCACTACTTCAATGTCCGGCATATTCGCGGACACAGCCGCTGGGTGCTGCCGATATCACTTGTGGTACTGGCCGTTGCAGTCGTGATGACGCTGCCGGCGATGCGGGCCGTCGAAACCGGCGCGGCGCCAGCCGTTGACAGCGGTGCTGTCCAAGCCGAAACGGCGCCCGCACCAGGCACGGAAAAGGCGTTTGACATCGTGCAGGAGCGTTGCACCGGCTGCCACTCCCGGTCACCGACGCTCGCGGGGTTCACCGCGCCCCCGCTGGGTGTGTCTCTGGACAGCGTGGAAGACCTGAAAACCCAGGCGCCGCGGGTGTTCCAGACCACGGTCATTACGCGCACCATGCCGCTGGCCAACCTGACGAAGATGACCGAGGAAGAACGTGATTCGATTGCCCGCTGGTACGCGGGTAGACTGCAGGGCAATGACTAGCACGGACCCCGGATCGAAGCACTTCGCCATGGCCGACGTCGCCGCCAAGGCGCCCACCCACCGGGTGGCGCTGGCCAGCGGGACGATCATCATCGGCGAGGAAGCCTTCGAATTACTGCAAAGCGGAAACCTGCCCAAGGGTGATCCGCTGGCCATGGCCGAGATGGCGGGCGTCATGGCGGCCAAGCAGACGCCGAACCTGATTCCGCTGTGTCATCCCATCTCGCTCAGCCGCGCAGGCGTACACTGCGTTTTGCGCCCGGACCGCCACGCGGTCGAGGTCTTCTGCGTGGCGGAGATTACCGAGCGCACCGGCGTCGAGATGGAGGCCCTGACCGGCCTGCAGGTGGCGCTACTGACCATCTGGGACCTGGTCAAGCCGGTCAACCCGGCGCTGGAACTCAGCGCAACGCGGCTGCTGTACAAGTCTGGCGGCAAAAAGGGCGTGTGGAAGCATCCGGATTTTGACCCTGGTGCCCTGCCGGAAGAGATTCGGCAGCGTCTACAAACCTGACACGGGCCACGATGATGGGGTCGCGGAAAGGGCTGAGACAAGCGTGCGCGTCGCTGCCGTCAAAGTTATGGTCTGCCAGCCGCCCTGGAGGCGAAGGTGAAGCGGGAGACTGCACGGCCGCTGAATCCGCAGCAGGCCGAACTCGGTGGTCAGTCACCGCGAGTCGGCAGTGCTCCGCGCATCTCGAACCCTGGTAGCGAATATTCTGGATGAACGACAACCCGGGAGCGTTCCGGGTTTAGCGAACCTGGGGAGGTAAGAAATGCCACAAATCACCATCCTTTACGCCAGCATGCTGGGCCTGATTTCTCTTTGGCTTTCGCACCAGTGCGGGAGCCTGAGAGGCAAAACGGGGATTTCGGTCGGGGATGGCGGCAACGTTGAGCTGCTGGTCGCTATGCGCCGTCATGCCAACTTCGTCGAGTATGTGCCGCTCGCACTGATACTGATTGCTTTGCTGGAAATGCAGGGCGTTCCCACCGCCGCAATTCATGCCCTGGGCGGCAGCCTGGTGTTTTGCCGCGTTGCCCACGCCATTGGCCTGAAGGCCGACACGATGTCTGGCGCCGGGCGCCTGATTGGCGCGGCCGGAACTGCGCTCATCACCCTGGTCGCTTCGGTGTGGGGAATTGTCGCCTACTTCATCTGGGCGTTCGGCTCGTGATCTGCCGATATACCTGATCTCATGTACAACCACACCCAGGTCAGCTTTCTGTGGATTGGGCTGTTCGGAGTTGGAGCGGCCGTCGCCGGTCACTTCGCGCTGCAGACCGGCCATCCTGCCGCGGTCGTGGCGTTTATCGCCCTGTTGCTGGTCCTGCTGCTGATGCCCACCCTGACGGTTCGCATCCAGGGTCGCGAACTCGTTTGCTATTTCGGCCCCGGACTGATTCGCCGCTCCGTTTCCTTGCGCTCCATCGAGGCAGTGCGGGTCGTGCGCAATGCCTGGTACTACGGCTGGGGGATCCGACTCATCCCGCAGGGTTGGATGTGGAACATTGCAGGGCTGGGCGCGGTGGAATTAAAGCTGTCCGACGGAACGATATTCCGGATCGGCAGCGATCAGCCGGAAGAGCTGGAAAGGGCATTAATGTCCGCACTGAATAGCGTGACAGAGTAGGCTGGCGGTCAACGCACCTGGGGCGGGCAAGACTTCATCGTTGCGGCCGGTCAAGCTGGTACTGAATTTTCGCCCTCGCCGCCTCCACCGCGGCGATCAGCGCCTCGTCAGAGACGCCGGTGTCGTCATTGACGTCCTGCAGCAGATGATTGCGATCGCCCGGGAAACGGTCGACGAGTTCCATGCGAACCCGTTTGATAGCCTGGCGATGATGCCGGTACACGCCGGTAATTTCGAGCGATGCAAGATAGAGGGCGCAAAAAAGGCTGACGCTGCCCACGGCGGACTCATCATCGCAGTTTCGCTCATCGCTCATGTTGCGCTGTGCTTGTTGCGTGAGGATCCGGATCGCACGGTCGAGAATGGCTACGTCCTTTTGGGAAACTTCAAAATAACGGCCCATCATTTCCGCATCGGATCGGGTTCGAGGCCGTATGGCCATCGGCATGACGTATTCACCTTCAACACAGTTGCCGGAAAAACTGTCTTCACCCAGCCCCTCAAGAAGGCACTGTCGCTGAGGCTTGCCTGCCCAGCCCAGTTCCAGCGCGCCGGATTCGCGTTCGTAACTGTGGACCGGAAGTTCCACGGGTCTCCTGCCGTATGGCGCCAGGGTAATGGTCATATCGACGCCGTCATCCCTGACCAGGTAGCGGCCCAAACGAACGATTCCATCTGTCTCGGTGTAGAAACCAAAACGCACTTCCGGCTCCCCGGCCTGCAGCAATAAAGGACTGACCAGGAGTATTACCATGGAAGCCAGCCGTTTTGTCATGTTCGTAGATTGATCCACTCGGATGCGCCATCGGCATAGTGCTCTTTCTTCCAGATCGGCAGCCGCACCTTGGCTTGGTCAATGATGTAGCGGCACCCTTGGAAAGCTGCGTCGCGGTGCCCCGATGTCACGCCCACGATCACGGCGCAGTCGCCCAGTTCCAACAGCCCGCTGCGATGGATGCACAGGGCGCGGGTGATGCCGAAACGTGCCTGGGCTTCCTCCAGAATCTTCAAGCCTTCGCGCTCGGCCAGCGGGGTATAGGCTTCGTATTCCAGGCGCTCGACGGCACGACCCTCATTGACGTTGCGCACCCAGCCCTCGAACTGCGCATAGGCGCCGCAACGATCGTCCGCTAGCGAGGACCGCACCGAGTCGACGTCGATAGGCGACTCGCTGATCCGGAACAGAAGCGATTCGGCCAGGCCGGTTAACCGCCAGCGACCGGGGGGAAGAACAGAACAGTATCACCGTTCCGGAGCACAATTTCCCAGTCAGCCATTTCGTCGTTGACGGCGACCAGCGCTGCGTCCCGGCTTCCCAGTGCGGGATGCCGCTCCCTGAGGATGTCGAACAATTCTGCGGGAGTGGCGGCGTCGGCCTGTACCGGTTCGGCCTCAACCCCGGTCGCCTCACGGTACGCGGCGAACCAGCGCACCTCGACCTCGATCATCCGCCCATCCGGTACATTTCAACCTTGGGTCCCGATTTGACACCCGCCCGTCCACGAAGCTCGCTGTAGCGGTCCTCACGCTGCGTCCACACGCTCGCAATGCGATCACGCAGCGTGTCGGCGCAGTCGCTCTGGCGCAGCAGGGGAACGAGGTTGGTGCCCTTGTTGGAGAACAGGCAGGTATACAGGATGCCGTCAGCGGTGATGCGCGCGCGCGAACAACCGCCGCAGAACGGTTCGGTGATGGAAGAGATAAAACCGATTTCGCCCTGGCCGTCCTTGTAGGCGTAGCGGCGCGCGGTTTCCGAACGGCGCGCGGTTTCCGAACGGCGCGTGGGCTCCAGCGGCTCGATCGGCCAGATTTCACCGATCCTGCGTACCCATTCGGCCGAAGGCACGACTTCGTCGCGGCGCCAGTGATTGCTGTTGCCGACATCCATGAACTCGATCAGACGCACGACGTGACTGCTGCCCCTGAAGTGATCGAGCAGATCGATGACGGTGTGATCGTTGACACCCTTTTGCACCACGGTGTTGATCTTGATGCGCTTGAAGCCCGCGGTTTCGGCGGCGGCGATGCCGTCGAGGATGTCGCCGGCACGTGCCTTGCCGCCGCTCATTACGTCGAGTACTGCCTGGTCGAGGGTGTCGAGGCTGACCGTGATGCGTTGCAGCCCCGCCCTGGCCAGGTCTTCGGCCAGCCGCGGCAGCAGCACGCCGTTGGTGGTCAGCGCGATGTCACGGAGACCAGCGATGCCAGCGATGGTCCTGACCAGACCCGGCAGGCCGGGCCTGACCAGTGGCTCACCGCCGGTGATGCGTACCTTTTCTACGCCCAGTGCGACGAATGCGGTCAACAGCCGCTCAATTTCGTGGTCGGTCAGGAGCTTCACCAGCGGAAGAAACACCCCGCGACCCTGCAGCGAATCTGCCGGCATGCAGTAGGTGCAGCGAAAGTTGCAGCGGTCGATCACCGAGAGCCGCAGCTCGCGCAGGGGACGGCCGAGGGCGTCCGGAACGGACTCAGGCCGCTCAGCGGATTGCAATGCGATGGGTATCGCCCCTGTCACCGCTCAGGCCTGGGGTTCGTTGGCCGCCTCGTTTGAAGCCTGGTCCGTGGTCTGGGAGTCACGCTCCAGCCCGGCGCGCTTGATGCCCTGAAAGTGCTCGAGCGTGCGGCGATAGAGACCAACCACCTTGTCCACCCCGGTGGGCTCCAGGGCACCATCGTTGCCGGCGGCGACATAAGTCGCATAAATCGAAGAGGCGGTCATCAGGGCGCCCGAAACCAGCGCCGGGTCCATGCCCTCGTTTTTCAGGTCGTTGGCCAGGTCGATAAAGCGGTTGGTGGCCTGTTTGTGCAATTCGGAATCGCTCACAGAAAACTCCAGATCATTCGAAAACCAGAATGCACCATTATACCGTTTGGTCGTGGCGCATGGTCGCGGCTCAAGCCGCCACCGTGGGCATCAGGGGCATTCGAGGTCCTGGATTGAGCTCAGGCGAATCAGGTCGAGGGTTCCCGGCGCAAATCCGTCCTCTGTGGGTACAAATCGTGCCTCGCCGCCGTCACAATCGATCTCGAGTTCGAGTGCGCCCCACGGCAGGATCTCGACGGCCCCCGGGTCGAAGCCGGGTCCGAACACGCCTCCGCGAGAAGTGAGCATTTCAGGGAATTCCAGCACATCTCCGTTGATCGAGCCGATACCGAAGAACCAGCGGCGCTCGCCGTTTGGCCCGAATCCGAACCAGTACACCAGCAGGCGCTGGTCGAACAGCACCTCCAGCGTGTAGCCCTCGCCATTGTGGCTGGGGTCGTACCAGGAACCGCTGAGCAGTGCCTGGATGAGGATCGGGGGTAGCAGGATGTTGCCGCAGTCGACGCCCATCAACCGCGACAGGCGCGTCAGGTTCATGCGCCCGCGCTGGGTGCCGATCTGCCATTTCATTGAACCTGTGTCGCAGCCTGACCAGATGAACGTAGCCGATCCGACCACCGTTTCGGTGACGGCGTCGGGATCGAAGCCGGGCCCGAATACCCCGCCGGAGATCTGCAGCAGTTGGGGGAAGAAGACGCGATTGCCCACTACGGCGCCAACGGCGATGTACCAGTCCTGGTTGCCATCGGTATCGTAGGTGAACCAGTACATCACGGCGCGATTGTCGGGCAGGATCTCGAGGACGAACCCCTCTCCGTCGCGCTCCGTGTCGAACCAGGCGCTGGAGGTGCCGGCTTCGACCACGAAGGGATCGCCCAGGTCCTCATCGGTCACCTGCAGGGGGAGTACCGAGTTGCCGCCGAAGTTGGTGTCGAGGCCGTTGTCGTCCTCGTAGCCGACCCACTGTCCACCTGCCCAGCGGGCGACGGTCGACGGATCGGCGTCGGTCTGCTGGTTGACCATGTCGGTAAAACTGGTTTCGAGCTGCATATTCGTCAGGCCATTGACCAAAGCCGTATTGATGGCGTCCGCCGGTAAAACGGCATCGACAGCAAGGGCGTCATCGCGATAACGCACATAGCCTTCGGGGGCGAACCCCGGCTCGGTGAGCCACGCCGGATTGGCGGACGAACCGCTCAGCTGATGGCCGTCCACGGTTGCCAAGATGTTGGCGTCAAGGGTCGATTCAGGTTGGCCCGGCAGCGGCACGACTTCACCATCCTGGCGCCAGCGCATGGGCTTGTCATGCGCGGCCCAAAGACGGTAGCCGCGGTCGAGCTGAATGGGTTGCGCCTGGAACGTGTGCAGGCTGCGCTCGGTGGCGCTGACCGGGTCCCACTCCGCCTCGTAGACCACGGCGCCCGTTGCCTGGTCGACGATGCTCAGGGCGGTCGTCGTTGGCGGGCGCGATTGCTGGTAATACATGATGGCCATGGTCTGGGCCAACTCTGAGCGGACACGGGAAATTTCTGATTCCGGCAAGATGAAGCCGTCGTGGAAGTTGCGCCCGAGGCCGCCGTAGTCGGTGCCGTTGTTCCTAGGCTCGATTTCGAGCGTCCAGGCGGGCACTTCGTAGTTGTAGGTGAAATATTCATCGGTGCTGCCGATGCCGACACCAATCGGGACATCGGCTGATGGTGGATACCAGTAGTCCCTGCCGCCCGGGAACTGCAGGTAAAAATCCCGGAAGTTGATCAGCAGCCGCTCCGTGCGCCGCCACAGGCGGCTGTTGTTGCTGCGCACCCAGAAGTTGACGCGGCTGAAGGAATGAATGTCGGTGTACATGCTGAGCTGCTCGATCGGGCCGAGCTGCGCGGCCGCGTCGAGGGCCTGGGTCTCGGGTTCTGAGGCCGGCCCTGCGCCATGGTGGACAATGTTGTTGAGGTCAGGCGAAGAGCGATCCGGATTGGTGGCCCAGAACGGGTTGTTGTTGCGGTTCAAATCGACGCCGTTGAGATGATCGCCCTGCGTGGTCATCACCTCGTCGGCCGACAGCATATTCTTGCGCCGCATGCGCCCATCGCGCGGTGAGCTCTCCGGGGAACCGGGATCCGTGCCGAGCCAGCTCTGGGTGGGGAATCGCTGTGTTTGCTGGAAACCGTCGATGTTCAGGACCGGGATGACGATGATATTGGCGTTGTCGCGCAGGTAGGAGATCAGGTGGTCGTCCGCCTCGGCGCCGGCCAGCAACTCCATAACGCCGGTGCCCACTTCGGGCGACTGCCATTCGCGGGCATGGATACCGGAATTACTCAACATGGCCTGTTCCGGCAGGCCATCGGGCGTCAGCAGGTCTTCATCCCCCAGGCGATAGGCCCAGATGGCCCGTCCGCCGCGGGTGGCCCCGATTTGCTCCGGGTGAACCCATGGGGTGGTGCTGGCCAGGTCCTGGTGGCGCATGTGGTGGCCGTTGTAGGTGCGAAAGCCGTCAAATGGCAGCGGCGTGTCCACCGGGATGGGCACGGGGTAGCCCAGGGCGATGGTGTCGGGGTCAGTGGAGGGTGCGGATTCGACCCACTCGATGATGCGCGCGTTTTGTGCCTGCACGGGAGCGCAGGCTAGCAGGGCCAGGAGCGAAACCGCCAACAGCAGGCGTTTCATTGATCCGCTTCCCCGTATTGCAGCCCCATTCCCAGGCCGGTTTGCGCACGGCTGGCTGCCAGCCCCTCGCCGCTGTTGGCTGCCTCGCGCAGCCCGACAAGGGCCTGCGGGGTCCCGGCATTGGCCAGAGCCAGCGCCGCTGCGCCACCCAGCTCGGGGTCGCCAAGTTTGCTCAACAGCAGGCGGGTGGCGGCAGGGTCTGCTTTGAGGTGCGGAAACAATTGGGCGATGGCAAGGGCCGCGGTGCTGGCCGGCGCTGCGGCAATGGCGTGCGCCAGCAGCGCCAGGTTGCTCTCTGCAGGCATGACCGTGCCAGCAGCCTCCAGGATGTAGGCAAGCTCAGGACCTTCACCTGTGGCTACGACCCGCTCGAGGGCGGCCGCATCACCAAGCAACAGTGCCGCTTTGCCGGCCACCGGTGTCAATTCGGGGGCCGATGGCAGCCTGCCCAGCGATTCCGCCAGCAGACCTGAAAGCGCTGCATCGCTGGCCACGCCAAGCGCGTCGACACCGCCCATGCGCTCTGCCCTGGTGCCTGCCAGGTAGTCGTCGACCCAAGGCGCCGGCATGCCTTCAACGCCGCTTGCCGCCTGGGCCCTTGACGCGCGCCGCAATTGGTACTGGTAAACGCCCTCCGCCGCGCCGGCGATGTCGTAGAGCGGCACGCCGACGCTGGCGCGCTCCGGGTGCGGAACCCACACGGCCGGTGTGACCGCTTTCAGGCGGTCGATGATTTCCTGGTCGATGTCGTCAAAATCGGCGAGCCCGGTTGTAAACCGGAACAGGATGGCGTCCCGTTCCGGCTGCGACAGCCCGCTGCCCGCGACTAACGCTTCGAGGCGCGACCGCAGGGCCTCGTGGCTGCCCGACCGCAACAGGGAATACAACTCCCGCACTTGCGCTTCTGCACGTGGTGCACTGGCGGTCTCGAGGGCCAGTCCTCTATCCCAGTTGGGTGCCGGAAAATCGGACCTGGCCAGCACGGTCATTGGCGCGGCCAGGAGTGTGGTCAGGGACGCAAAAAGCGCCGCCGCAGTGATCAGCATGCGAATTTTCATCTTGAATTGGACCGACTGTGCGGGCGTGTCATTTCGGTTTTCCTAATTCTGGCTTATTTCTCGATCGTGTAGCTGATGTCGATCCCCGTATCGTCCTGGCCAGAAGTCGCCTTGACGCCAAAATTGCGCTTGAGATCGTAGCGGACGGTGATCACGTTGCCTTCCTCGAAAAGGCCCACCCCGTACGCCAGGTACAGCTTGGGGGAAATGTAAGTGCCCACGCTCACTGCGCCCACGCCCTGCTCGTAATTGAAATCGCTGCCGGTGATCAGCAACGCCCGCGCCCGGTCGGCATTGGTCATGGGGACGGTGTACGGCTCGGTGATCGGACGTTTCAGCGTGCCGTGGACCAGCACACCGGCATGAGAAATCTGTGGATTGCCGTAAATCCGCCGTTCCGCGCGGATGTCGAGGTGCGGGTTGTTGGCGGGCACGTCCGGGAACCGCACCGTGGCCCGCGTGATCTCGAGGGTCTGGCCATAGGCCTGGATTTCACCGACAAGGCCGTACTGCCCGCTCGCCAGCGGCACCGGCGGACCGTTCCACTTGAAGATGGCGCTTCCGGTCAGCTCAGCCTCGGCGACGTCCAGATCGACGACCACGTCTTCTCCCATCGATACTTCCAGTTCGCCCTGCATGATGAAACCGGTCTGGCGCGCCGGGCTCTGGGCCTGCTCCGGCGCACCCGCGACAATGACGACATCAGGGCTTTCCGCGGCGGTTTCACTCGGCAGGTAGCGAGGTGCAAAACGCGCGGACGGCACGTGGACCCGCCCGGATAGCGTCATGGCCTCCTCATCCCAGTTGGCGCTGATGTCGGTGTCGGCGTGCAGGACGAGGTCCGGCACGTCGATCAGGGTCAGCCCGTTGCCCTTGAGCCCGACCTCCATGGTCGGATTCAGCGGGTCGCTGACGTCCACGACGGCGCGAACCTCGCCGCGGCCCTCTCCGGCACGAAAAGTTCCGCGCACCTGGAAGCGATTGCTGTCATCCAGGCGCCCCGTCAGGCGGGCCTCCGTGAGCCGCAAGCCGGAGGCCAGCACGGTCGTTCGCCCGTTGATCATTTCGACGACGCCGCTCAGTTTCGGATCCGCCAATGAGCCGTCGACCAGCAGCACGGAGCGCAATTCTCCATCGGTCTGCACCAGTTGCGGGATGAAAATCGTCAGGGCGTCGAGGTCATCGAGGTTGGCGATGATGCGTCCCTGTATTGCGCTTTGCCGGCCGGCCAGGATGTCGGGGACCTCGAAGTCAATGTCGATGGCGCCCGAATCGAGAGGAATGTCGAGCTGCCCGGAGTGGAGGCGGCCCCGCTCCACGTCGAAACGGAAGGTGCCGCGCTGTGTGTTCAGCAACTCGAGTTCTTCGACGCGGTCGACGATCACCCCCTCGGAAATTTCGAATAACGCCGTGGCCGATGGTCGGCCGTCGGCCGCAACGGTCCAGCTCAGCGCGCCGTCGAGCCGCTGCGAGAGGCTCAGCGGCCAGCCGGCCAGGTGCGCCAGCAGATCGAGCGAGGCCGATGACACTTCGAGGCGGCCCTGCTGGCTGCCGTCACGTCTTTGCTCGAGGTCGACACACACGGCGGATTCACCACCCGGGGTGAGGCAGGCCGACTCGAGCTTCAGTTGGCCAGAATATTCCAGGGCTGCGGGTTCCCTGAGCCGCCACGCCGGGTGCTCCAGGGGTTCGAAGGCGAAGGATTCCAAGGTGCCGCGCCAGGTTGCATCCGAACCGTTCGAGGCACGCCCGGAGGCAGCTGCAGTCAGCATCGCGCCGGGCATGGTTACGCTGAGGTCAAGTGTGTGTCGCTCGAAATTTCCCGCCAGTGTGGCGGTAATCTGCTCGATCTCGAGACTTCCCCCGGTCACGCCTTCCGCCACGAGTGACGCCGCCAG